>JAZRHX010000335.1:0-2990 GCA_045644985.1 Clostridia bacterium
TTTACCGGCGGTATTGCCCGGGCGCTGGGGATTTCTGATTATATTACCAGCCCTACTTTCACTGTGGTGAATGAATACGAGGGCGGAAGGCTTCCTTTGATTCATTTTGACGTATATCGATTGGGCTCTTATGATGAGCTGTTCGAAATTGGCTTTGAAGATTATCTTATGCGTTATGGGGTTTGCGTACTGGAATGGGCAGATTTAATTCCGGAAATTGAGGAGCAAGCCACACGTGTATTCAAAGTAGACATTCGTCGTATGGACAACGTATCGCCCAATCATCGAGAAATTACCATTGTACTGCCGGAGGGGGAGCAGTTATGAGGATTCTAACCATTGATACAGCATGCAATTTAGCCAGAGTTGCACTCGTAGAAGACGGTGCTTTGCGCAAGGAAATCACTGTGGACGATAAGCGGAGACATTCTGTGAAGCTTTTACCTGCCATCGAAACGCTCCTTGGGGACTGCGGTGTTGCGCCCAAAGACTTGGATTTGATCGCGGTAACTAAAGGTCCGGGGTCGTTCACTGGTCTTCGCATCGGTGTGGTGACGGCTAAGACGATGGCCTATGCCTTGCGCATTCCTTTGGTGGGCGTAAATACTCTAGATGCTATTGCCGCTTCTTTTGACGACGCAGGCGGGATTGTATGCCCTTTGATTGACGCACGCAATACACGGGCTTATGGTGGTTTCTACCGAAGAGGAGAAAGGGTAGGGGCACGGTTTGTTCGACCCGTACAAGACACCCTGGAGGCTTTTTTGAGTGAGTTTAAAGGTGAGACTTTGTTGGTTTGCGGAGACGGCACTTTAAACCCTGCAATTGTAGAAATTTTGAAGGCGGGTTTGGGCGAGCAGTGCCGGATTGTGGCGGAGGCGGAATACCCGGGTAAGATGGAAGACGTGGCATCTCTTGCACACAGGATTTATGAAGCTACACCGGACAAGTCCATTTTCGACTGCAACGCTATTGAAATTGATTATATGAAAGATTGGGGTTAAGCCAATGATTCATGCTATTGCTACCATTGAACAAGCCTGTTTCAGTGATCCTTGGTCTATCGGGGTTCTTGAAGAATGTCTTGCTCAGCCCCATTATATTTTGGAAACATATACTCTGGATGATCAAGTTGTCGCTTACGCTTGCGCATCTAATTCTTTTGAAGAAGGGGAGATTTTGCGCATTGGTGTACTGCCCGAATATCGCCGGAAAGGAATTGGAGAGCAGGTACTGACACGCACACTGGAGCGCCTCCAAGCTCGGGGGGTAGAGAAAGTATTCTTAGAGGTGCGTGCGACTAATGTGGCGGCACAGGGGCTGTACGGTAAAATGGGCTTTGCTGTTATCGGGAAACGGAAAGGGTATTACTCTGGTTGCGAAGATGCTGTGATTATGTCCCGTACTCCGTAAGCATCGTCTGCTTCTTAAATTGCTTCCGATACTCCATAGGAGTCAATTGATTTAGGGTCATAAAGGCCCGGTTGAATGAACGAAGGGAATCGTAGCCCACGTCCTGTGCGATGTGGGCTATTTTTCTGTCTGTTAAGTGAAGTAGCCGACATGCTAATTCAATTCTGAATGAATTAATAATGGTATTTAAATTCATATTGGTGTATTTATTAATTGTATGAGAAATATAGTATTTATTCAAATGTAAATCAGCCGCAATGGTATCAAGGGTCACGTTTTCTGTAAAATGACGGCTACAATACTGCAAAATACTTTCTGCTGTGTTCTCCATGAGTTTCTTATCTTTCCAGGAAATAGAAGGCATCAGATAACTTAATGCAAGATTTAAATAAGAACAAATCTGTGTCTGGGCATAGAACCCTTGAACGGATTGCATATTCCTAAAGAACTGATCCGAAAGAGAACCTTCCGGCACGTGAATAACCGGTTTTGCCAAATCGTTCATCACAAACATTTCTTCCATCTCAGAAAGAGAATGGGTCGGAAAGATTAATACCAGAAATTCATTCGTTGCTTCCGGCGTGTAATAAGCATAGTAATGGGTCTGATAGGGAAGTACAATCAGCAAATCCCCCTTTTCCATTTTGTGCGTTTCGTTCCCTATGGTGGCACTGGCGCTACCGCTGCAAACGTAAATTAATTCGATTTCTTTGTGAATATGAGGCTCGGGTACTAAACCGGATGCTGTAAAACAATCCACAATAGGAATTTTTTTATTTTCGTACATGATATCCATGGGGCATGCTCCTTTACATGTTACTGTAGTATTTCTTGATGTACTCTGCAGGCGGGAGCCCTAAGTGCTTCTTCATAAATGAAGAAAAATAGTTCGGGGAGGAGAAATTCATCATTTCTGCAGTGGCTTCTGCGGTATTGCCGTTTTGCAACAAGCGAAGGGCTTCTCGAACACGCATTTGTATATAGTATGATTTGGGACTTATGCCGGCGTAGCGCATGAATAAGCGTTTAATATAACTTACGCTTATGTTACAAGTCTCTGATAGTTCTGTGAGTGAAAGATTGGAATAAATACCTTTCTGCATGGCTTTAACCACCTTTTGATACTCTTTTGCCTGTTTGGAAGAATTTGGTGTTTCAGGCATGCGAGTTTTGGGCTCCGTGGATAATTGGAGCAAGAACAGCGTTAGCGCTAAGGCGCCCAACTGCCCGCTTTGTTCTTTGGATAAATGACTTTTTCCTAAAAAATTTTCTTCAATGGCCGCTTCCGCAATGTGTTTTGTTCTTCCTTCAAATAAAAATGAATTATCAAAGAAACGGAAAATGTTTCGGATTGCATTAATAAGTACTTCTTGCTCTGCTGCGGTTAAATGGAGGACACCGTCCGACAGTATTGCGGGAACATTTCCTGTAATTGTAAAGGAAAGCACAAAAACGTGGGGATGGGTATGGCCTGTACTTCGAATCTTATGAAATTCCATAGGTGCATGAAGCAACATATCTCCGCCTTGGAGTAAATAGACCTGTTCGTCTTCCGTAACTTCTACTTGTCCTTGCTC
>JAZRHX010000336.1:0-10142 GCA_045644985.1 Clostridia bacterium
GAATGGACGAAACCATACAACAAACAATAGAAGAATTATATGGTGTGGAACTGTCGGAACCTGTGCAGACCTATCGAGGCGTGCAGTTTGGTTTGGCAAACAGACCGGAACAACGTTATCTCCTACGCCCTGCAGGGTGTCCTGTACACAGAATAGTTTTTACCTATACATGTATGCATTATTTATATGAAAAACATTTTACTGGTGTAGAACTCTATTTGTTGAGTAAAGAAGGACTACCATATATTCTTTTGGGAAATACACCCTACATAGCTGTACCTATTTACAAAGGACGGGAGTGTTCCATGGAGAATAGAGAGGATATTTGTCGGGGCGCTTCTACTTTAGCGAATCTGCATCTTGCGTCTCAAGGTTTTACATTGGCGGTTGCATCTTCCATAGTACGCAAATATTCTTCCTCGGATTATGAGGGTGAACCTTTTGTTCGGATAGATGCGGGACGATTGCCGGGACTTTTCAACCGTCGTTTTGAGGAACTAAAACGTTTTCAAAGGATGGCAAGAAAAAGTGCAAATCGCTTTGATTGCGCGTATTCTGCCATTGCACAAGAATATATTCAAAGAGCGGATACCATTTGCCAAAAACTTTCTTCCGGTGTTTATGATCGTGTTTCTGCCCACTGTCAGGGGCAGGGTACAATTTGCCACAAGGACTATACGGCCCATAATATTATTTTTGACGGGAAAAACACGGTTGTATTAAATTTTGATCAATGCTCCATTGATTTACCTGTTTGTGATTTGGCAAATTTAATGAAACGCAGAATGCGTAAATGTGGTTGGGTCCCGGAAGATGGATGGCGTATTCTTCAAGCCTATAATCGTGTTCGTCTCCTGTCGGAGGATGAGGTTGTTCTTTTGCAACTGATATTAGGCTTTCCACAGAAATTATGGCGTATCGTTAATAAATACTACAATAGTCGAAAAACCTGGTGCGAGAAGAATTGTTTAATAAAATTAGACGAGATTCTGGAAGAACAAAAGTCTTTGGACATCTTCTTGAAAGACCTTGACAATCGCTTTTCGGGCGTGTATCATTAAGACGATTATAGCGAAAGGAACGGGTGCAGTGAAGCGATATTTGCAAAGTAACAGTTTTTATTATTATTTTACGAAAGCGATAGCTTGCTGAATGACACCCTGCCGAGACGAGGCATTTCCTAATAAGGGACATCAATAGCTACCGCTGATTCTTGTATTTAAAGAGCCGGCGGTGTTTTTTTTGAAGTTTAGTAGTATGGTAGCAAGATGAAAGAGAGGACGGTTATGGAATACGGTTGTATAGGAGAGCACTTACCCCACAGTTTCTCCAAGGAAATTCATGAGAGAATTGAAGACTATGATTATTGTTTAAAGGAATTGACCCCGGATGAAGTGGGGCTATTTTTGCAGGAAAGAAATTTTAAAGCAATTAACGTTACAATTCCGTATAAGCAAACGGTGATTCCTTACTTGGATGAAATCAGCGAAACTGCTAAAGCCATTGGCGCTGTGAATACGATTGTGAATCGTGGTGGGAAATTGTATGGATATAATACGGATTTTGGCGGTATGCAGGCTTTGATCCGACGGATGAATTTAAATTTCTCCGGAAAGAAAGTTGTTATATTGGGCACGGGTGGAACTAGCAAGACTGCCCGCGCGGTAGCTGAAAGTTTTGGGGCGACCCAGGTGATTAAGGCCAGCCGTAGCGGCAAAGACGGGGCGCTTTCCTATCCGGATATCTATAAATATCACAGCGATGCGGATTTTTTAATTAATACTACACCCTGCGGTATGTTTCCCAATTCGGATGAAATGCCCATTGACCCGGAGAAGTTTTCCGGTTTACAAGGTGTAATTGATGCCATTTATAATCCTCTGTGTTCCTGTTTGGTGTTGAAGGCGCAGGAGATGGATATTCCTGCCTGCGGCGGATTATATATGTTGGTTGCGCAAGCTGTGCTGGCGGCGGAATTTTTCACAGGGAAGACCTATGCGCCGAATTTGATTGATAAGATTTATCAAGATATTTTCACACACAAACAAAATATTGTATTGGTGGGGATGCCTTGTTGCGGCAAGAGTACCATCAGCAAAATCTTGGCAGAAGATTTAGGGATGCGGTGGATTGATACGGATGACGTGGTGGTGGAGAAGACGGGAATGCAAATTTCAGATATTTTCGCACGTCACGGAGAAGCTTATTTTCGAGACAGAGAAGCCGACGTCATTCGGGAACTGGCCTCTATGAACGGATGTGTCATTGCTACCGGCGGTGGAACGATTCTTCGGGAGGAGAATATTGAAGCTCTACACCGAAACGGAAGAGTTTATTTTGTAGACCGTCCGTTAGAACAATTGATTCCTACTATGGATCGCCCTCTTTGCGATTCTGAGGAGAAGGTGCGTCGGATCTACGCCCAGCGATATGAGCGATATTGTTATGTGGCAGATGTGGTGGTATCCAGTACAGGAGATGCCCGGAAAGTAGCAGATAAGATCAAAGCGCTTCATATCCATAAGGGAGGAAATTAATATGCATTCGTGGACGAAAGATACAAATATTTTGATTGTTGGTCTGGGTTTAATGGGCGGAAGCTATGCAAGGGCTTTAAAGAAACAGGGCTTTCGCGTTGTGGCCATTTCCGGTCGTCAGTCTACTATTGATTATGCCTTGTCTCATGGAATTGTGGACAGGGGATATGCAAAAGTTTGTGAGGAAGCGGTTTCTCAGGCGGATGCCATTATATTTGCTTTGTATCCCGCGCTGTTGCTAGACTGGATTCGCCAATATCAGCATTTATTTAAATCCGGTGCACGGCTTACAGACGTTACGGGTGTTAAATCTTGTATTGTGTATGATATTCAAAATATTCTACGAGACGATGTGGAATTTATCGGAGCCCATCCCATGGCAGGCAAAGAAACCAGCGGTATCGAAAGCAGTGATGAGAGAATTTTCACAAAGGCGAATTATATTGTTGTGCCCACGGATCGTAATACACGGGAAGCCATCGACTGGTGTATAGAGCTAGGGGAGCTTTTGGGTGTGGCGAAGATCTCGGAGTTGTCTCCGGAGGATCACGATGAGATGATAGGATTTGTATCTCAGCTGACCCACTGTATTGCGGTTTGCTTAATGACTTGTAAAGATAACGAGAAGTTGGTGGACTACACCGGAGATTCCTTTAGGGATCTAACCCGTATTGCCCGCATTAATGATGCTATGTGGAGTGAATTGTTTATGATGAACCGTCCGGCGCTTTTGGCCCAGATGGACTTATTTATGGGGGAATTTCAAGATTTAAGGGACAAGCTGGCAAATGGTGACGTAGAAGGAATGCGGGAGAAGATGCGTCTTTCTTCCAAGCGTCGCAGTTTATTTGAACGGTAAGAAGGAGAGAAGCAAGATGAATATGACTTTTGAGCGTAAACTGTCCATTCCTATGGAGGTAAAGCAAATGTATCCGCTTACTTCTGCACTAGCTGCAATTGTTGCGCAAAGGGCGGAAGAAGTTAAAGCTATTTTCAAGGGTGAGTCTAATAAATTTCTTTTGGTCATCGGTCCGTGCTCTGCGGATAATGAAGAAAGCGTGATTGATTATATTTCCAGGCTCCGGATACTCCAGGAGAAAGTGGCAGATAAGATTTTTATAATTCCCAGAATTTATACCAACAAACCCAGAACCACTGGGGACGGATATAAGGGGATTCTTCATCAACCCAACCCAAATGAAAAGCCGGATATGTTAAAAGGCATTGTGACGATTCGGGAACTTCATATGCGGGCGCTTAGGGAGACCGGATTCTCCTGCGCTGATGAAATGCTTTACCCGGAGAATCACCGTTATTTGGATGATTTACTTGCATACGTTGCTGTAGGTGCCCGTTCCGTGGAGAATCAACAGCATCGTTTGACTGCCAGTGGTTTAGACGTGCCGGTGGGCATGAAGAATCCAACCAGCGGAGATCTAAATGTTATGATGAACGGAATTACGGCGGCCCAACATCCGCATACTTTTATTTATAGAGGTTGGGAGGTTCATTCCCAGGGGAATGAGTATGCGCACGCGATTCTTCGCGGATATATGAATAAGCACGGACAGCCGTTGCCCAATTACCATTACGAAGATTTGACACGACTGGTTGAGCTTTACGAAGAGAGAAATCTTCGGAATCCCGGGGTAATTGTTGATACAAATCACGCGAATTCCAACAAAAATCCATTTGAACAGGTTCGAATCAGTAAAGAAATTCTTGCCAGTTGTCGGTATAATCCGGCGATTCGCCGCCTGGTAAAAGGTTTCATGATTGAAAGCTATATTGAAGACGGTTGTCAGAAAATTGGAGAGGGCGTTTACGGGAAATCCATTACGGATCCTTGCCTTGGATGGGAGAAAACGGAGCGGCTGGTACAGGAACTTGCAGACATGCTGTAAACGAATCTTCAGTCTTCTGCTACAATTGAGTTTATGGTATTAAAGTCAGGAAGTACCGTTTGGTTTCCGTATAACAGATAAATAGGAGAGACCTCCAAGGCGGCAGCTAAGTACTTTAATTCCACATCGGATACCTGGCGTTTCCCTTGTTCTAATCGGCATACGGCAATGCGGTCAAAGCCGGACAGCCCTTTTGATTGCAGTCTTTGCGCCAAATCATCTTGTGTCATTTTTTGACGGTGACGCTGACTGTAAGTCTTGCGGGCAGAACGAACATAAACGCCGCAAATATTTTGCTGTTTTATAGGCAACTTCTTCATAGTGGCTCCTTGCCGAGAATTTTTCGGTTAATTTAGCATGAAGGATGATTGAAGAAGTGCAATAGATGAACATTGTGTATAATTTCTTAACGAATATGTATTTGTATATGAAGAAGGGTGAGATGAATATGCGTAAGAAGTATTTTAAGTTGATTTCCGGAATTTTGACGCTTTTGACGGTAGGGGTATTTTGCGGTTGTGAAGGCCAGGAGAATTCTTTGACTGTGGGAGAAGGGAAAATGTATAAAACCATTCAGGCGGCTGTGGATGCAGCAAATGATGGCGATGTGATTCTCGTTTATCCGGGTACCTATACAGAGTCCGTGAGCGTAGTTGGGAAGACATTGACCATTAAAGGTATCAATCGGGATACCTGTATATTGCAATATTCCAATGCAGATTATCTTGAACCTCCCTTGGAGATGGGCAGCGGGAAGTTGTTCAATATGACCATTCATGCATTAGGAGAAACGCAGAAACCGGGCGCCATTGCCAAAGCTTACGCCCTTCATATTGATTATCACATCAGTCGGAACAATACATTTACCGTTGAAAATGTTACTTTTGTCAATGATGATTATCAAACTGTGGGTATTGGACTTCGTGAAGCTTTCACCTTACATTTTAAGAATTGTACATTTATTTGTAAGAGCGATAAGAACGCCTTTTATTGTCATGATGACCCTACGGGCGTTTCCGCTCCAAAGCAGAATTTAATTGTGGAAGATTGCTATTTTGAAAACAAGGGAGGGTCTGCTACCATTATGTTGCAAAGCCAAGAGCAGGAAGGCAGTGATATCACCTGCTTGTGGACGGGAAATAAATTGGTCAATAAAGGATCCGGTAAGTTAGTGGACTGCCATTTCTGGAATCCTAAGGTTTCTGATCGCGAGGGATGGCTGGGCATGAGTTTCTGGACAAATTCATCCCGCTCTTCTGGAAATACAGCGGCAGAGTTGAATGGATAAACAGGTGGTATGTTTCACTTGCATTTTACCAAGCCCTCGGGTATAATATCTACAGTACCTGACCTTTAAGAGTGCTGCCGGGTCTTACGCAATGAAATTTTGTGAACCCCGTCAGGTCCGGAAGGAAGCAGCGGTAAGCGAACCCTTTCGTGTGCCGTAAATCCTCCCGGTGGCACTCTTAAGGGTCAGGTTTTATTTTACACATTGATTTATTCTTTGAAGGGGGATTCTTTCATGGCATATATGGCTTTGTACCGGAAGTGGCGTCCTATGACTTTTGAGGATGTCGTGGAGCAGGGGGCTGTTGTCAGTATTTTAAAGAATGCTGTGATGACGGGTCGTATCGCCCATGCTTATTTGTTCTGTGGTACACGGGGAACCGGTAAGACTACGTTGGCGAAGATTTTTGCTCGTGCTGTGAATTGTGAGAATCCTAAAGACGGAAATCCTTGCAACGCGTGCGCCATATGTAAGGGGATTTTGAATCAGCAGATTTTAGATGTTTCTGAGATTGACGCGGCTTCGAACAACGGTGTGGACAATATCCGTGCCATCATTGACGAAACTGCTTATGCTTCCTCCGTTGCCCGTTATCGGGTTTATATTATCGATGAGGTGCATATGCTTTCTGCGGGCGCTTTTAATGCTCTTTTGAAGACGCTGGAAGAACCGCCTTCCGACGTTATCTTTATCTTGGCGACTACGGAACCTCATAAGTTGCCGGTGACGATTTTGTCCCGATGCCAACGTTATGATTTCAAGCGTATTTCACAAGAGGGTATTGTTGGCAGATTGAAGCAAATTTGCGACAGTTCTTCTGTATCGTATACCCCGGAGGCGCTTGCTTTCCTGGCGCAAAAGGCGGATGGTGCTATGCGCGATGCGATTAGCTTGTTGGATCAAACCATCGCCTCATGTCCGCAAGAGATTACTTTGGCCGGTGCACGGGCCGCCACCGGCTCTTTAGATAAAGAATTTTTGGAACGTTTTGCTCAAGCGCTGCTTGAATCGGACGGTCAAGTGATTCTTGAAATGACCCATCAACTTTTCACGGACGGAAGAGATCCTTCTAATTTTATTGGGGAGCTTATGAGCGTTTTCCGTAATTTGTTGATTCTGCTTACGGTGCATAATCCTTCGGATTTTCTTTATGAGGATGCTGCAGGATTAGAACGGCTCAAAGGACTTTGTGCACTTACGAAAGCGGAAGAGATTTCTTTGTTTATTCAAGCATTATCCCGTTTGGACAATAATTTAAAGTGGGCTGTTCAGAGAAAAATTGTATTTGAATCCGGTATGTTGAGTTTGTGCGACAGAAAGTGGAGCGCAGAGGATAGCGATTTGATTCAACGGATGTCTAGCTTGGAGAACCGCGTTTCGGATTTAGTTGCGAAAGGCATTCGCGTCAGCGGTAGAAACGGAATGGCGGAAATGACTGTGGCGCCTTCTCCTATTTTACCGGAAGCACCGGTAGCCTCTGTTCCGGAGATGTCTCCTGCGCACGTGCCTGCCCAAGTATCCCCAGAACCCACAAAACCTGCTTCTCCCTTGCAGAGAGAAGCAGCTTCAAAGCCACAACATAAACCGGAAGGTGGACGACCTGTGGATCCTACGGATTGGAAAGATTTTCTTTCTAATTTAAGCGCAAAAGGGAAGCCTTCTTTAGCTTCTTTATTTAATACCAGTTGTCACGGTGTCTTATTGCGGGCAGATAAAGTGGCTGCAGTCTTTCATTCCAAAATGATGCGAGATATGGTGGGCAAGCAAAACTGCGGTGATTTAATTGATCAGTGTGCAGGCAGTGCCTTCGGGCGTCCTGTGCAGGTGGTGCTTACCACGAAAGATGAATATCCGGATGTCTTGGCAGAATTTACGCAAAATCAAACGGATACAGTACAAACCGTGGGGGATTCGGCTGATATGGCCCGTACTGTACCCGAAGAAGTTTCCCCTTCCAACGCGGGGGAGGATGATTTTGAAACGTCCTTGCAAAAATTGCAAGCGCTTTCCGAAATGCAGGGATTTGAATTTACCCAAACAGAAACCTAACGATTTCTTTCAAATACCAGAATGGCACCGGTAGTGGCATGAATTTTATAATCGTATTCATATCTTCCTGAATGGAACTCAACTTCATACAAGGTGGTGCCGCCGTCGTGTTCTAATTCAACTTTCAATCCGTAAATGCTATCTTCCTGCACACCTGCATGTGTCAAGGCGATTTCCTTGGCATTGTCGCTTGTGATTTGTACAGGCACAATTCCTTGGGATACTTGCCCGGCGATAGTTTCCTTTGTGCGTAAAAGACCCGTATTGGCGTGAATGTCATATTCGTATTTCCTTTTACCGTGCTTAAAAGATACTTCGTAATAGGGAACACCCTCGTCTACGTCAAACTCAACTTCTACTTTGTACGCATCTTTCGGATTGATCTTTGCATAAGCAAAGGCTTTTTCTTTAGCCGTATCGGGGGATATTTGAGTTTCGATGGGCTGTTCCACTTCTATCAGCGAACGTGACTTTCCGCCCAATGATTCTTGAATAGAAGATGTCTCAGTTTGAATGGGTTGTTGCTTGGAAATTGCGCAACCGGTGAGAACTACCACACTCAGAAGTGCCAATACAACAAAGAATTTCTTCATACTCTCTTCCTCCTTACAATGCAATAAATTTGTGTGAAAGCAAAAGGAGGCCGTGTCCCGACCTCCTCTTCCTTCTATGTTTTGCTGTTTAGTTAAAATATCTCTTCAGAAGTCCCTCAAATGCCTTACCGTGTCGAGCTTCATCCTTGGCCATTTCATGTACGGTATCGTGGATTGCATCCAGGTTCAGCTTCTTGGCAAGTTTTGCTAGTTCCATCTTACCTTCCGTAGCGCCGCACTCTGCAGCAACTCTCATTTCTAAGTTCTTCTTGGTGCTGTCCGTTACCACTTCACCCAAAAGCTCTGCAAACTTTGCGGCATGCTCAGCCTCTTCGTAAGCAGCTTTCTCCCAATAAAGACCGATTTCAGGGTAGCCTTCTCTATGGGCTACACGTGCCATTGCTAAGTACATACCGACTTCTGTGCATTCACCCTCAAAGTTCATACGAAGTCCTTTAATGACTTCTTCATCTACGCCTTTGGCAATGCCAACTCTGTGCTCGTCTGCCCAAACCATTGCACTACTTTCTTCTTTCTCGATGAACTTGGAAGCAGGTGCCTTGCAAGTGGGGCAAGCAGCCGGAGCCTCGGAACCTTCGTGAACGTAACCGCAAATGGTACAAACAAATTTTTTCATATTCTAATACCTCCGTAATTTCTACATTTTGTAGGCGATTTATTTACCTACCAATGTGGTAAGTATATCAGGAAGATGATGTAATGTCAATAGTATTTTTTGATCTTTGGTATGACGATTTTTGTAAAAAAGAGAGCACGAACCGGAACAAAATAAAAATGTTTAATACTATTTTACGATTACAATCAAAAAAGTATGATTGTATGTTGGAGAAACTTAGAAATACATAGCAAAACTACTTGCATCTGTGTTATACTATATTTAATGTTGCAGAAAGGAGTAGGGAATGGTGAAAGACCTGCGTGCAGACAATCATTCAAAATGGATTACGGGGACGCTTCTTTCCCTGTGCTTCTTAGTTCCCGCAATTATCTTACTTTTATCGATGGTGACCTTCGGTATGGCGCCTTTTGGAAATCGTTCAATGTTGATTATGGACATGTCGGGGCAATACGTGGAGTTTTTCTGCGGGCTAAAGCAAATCCTTCGTGACGGAAATTTAAGCAGTCTTTTCTTTTCATGGGGGAAGTCCATGGGAGGCAATCAGGTGGGTGTATTTGCTTACTACGTCTCCAGTCCTTTGTCCTTGATCACTTTGTTTATCCCTAATTCCGCAATGCCGGTAGGTCTTTTATTTCTTACTGTGCTCAAATTGGGACTTTGCGGTCTTACCATGGGGATTTTTCTTTACGGCATGGGTTTCAAGAAGAAACCTATTGTCGTTTTATTTGCTACCGCCTACGCGCTTATGTCCTATAATATTGTATACGCCATGTGTCTGATGTGGATTGATGGCGTGATTTGGCTGCCGCTTGTCTTGCTTGGAGTAGAGCGGTTGCTTCGAAGGAACCAAATGTGGTTGCTGGCAGTAAGCTTGTTTGCTATCTTTATCTCCAATTATTATATTGCTTATATGGTGGGCTTCTTTACAGCCCTTTGGTTTTTGTACCGTGTGGGGGCGCTCTATTGGGGGGCTATCTCCGGTAAAATGCTCCTTCAACGTATTGGTAAATTTATTTTGAGTGTTATCACCGCGGCAGGTTTGGGAGCGTGGCTGTTACTGCCTACCCTGTTTTCTTTAATGCAGGGTAAGATTGGCGGTAGCGGTATGGAAGCTACCGGCACTTGGAATTT
>JAZRHX010000337.1:0-1406 GCA_045644985.1 Clostridia bacterium
CTTGGGCTGCCAAAATGTCCAATCCTCGAATAGTAGCATTCTGTCCCGCACCATCTGCATCGTAACCAATCAACACCTCATCAAAATACCGCTTTAATAAACGAGCCTGATTTTGGGTAAGTGCCGTTCCCAAGGATGCCACCGCATAGCAAATACCTTTTTGATGAAGCGCAATGCAATCCATATAACCTTCCACAATAATGACGCGCTTCGAATTAGATTTACGGGCAAAATTTAATCCATACAGGTGGTAACCTTTACTATATGCCGGATTCTCCGGTGAATTCAAATATTTAGGTTTAGAATCATCCAGCACCCGACCACCAAAAGCAATCACGTTTCCGGATACGTCAAAAATAGGAAACATGACGCGATTGCGGAAACGGTCATAATATTTGGATTTCTCTTCAGACTTTAAAACCAATCCCGCTTTCAGCATAAATTCCGGGCTGACACCTAAAGCGCCCTCTGTACAAAATTTCAGCAAATCATTCCAAGAATCCGGTGCAAAGCCAAGTCCAAACTGCTTCACAATCTCAACAGGAATTCCACGGCGTTTAAAATAGCTTTGTGCCACTACAGACTGTTTCAAATGATCATAAAAGAACCTGGCAGCCTTCTTATTTAAAGCAAGAATATCATTCTTTAATTTAAGCTTATCCTCATCCGGCCCATTTCCGTCATATCGCAAACGAATCCCTACACGGTTAGCAAGAAACTCAATAGCACCCACATAATCCAAGCTCTCTGCCAGCATAATAAAATGGATAACGTTGCCACCCTTACCACAACCAAAACACTTAAAGATTTGTTTGCTCTCATTGACCGAGAAAGAAGGTGTCTTCTCATTGTGAAAAGGACAAAGCCCCCAGTCATTTCCACCCTTGCGCGTCAGCTTCACATATTCACTTACAACAGAAACAATATCATTTCGTTCAATAATTTCATCAATCTGGGATTGCGGAATCATATGCTCGTCCAACTCCTTTCCGGGTAAAATGCTCAAAAAACGTCACGAACTAAACGCCGTCCTATTATTATTCGCCGTCTATGTATAAAAATCCTCTTTATAAAATTACATTTTTTTTGCAATTAATCGTCAAAAACAGAGAATCGGAACTCTTCCAAGATAGAAAGAAACGCATTTTTGTGCGACCGATAAGCATTTTCTTCTTCCGAACTAATACCATCGTAAATAATCACGTAATAGTTCCCTGACCGAACTGCAACGTACACGTCTGCCGTATGGTCGATTCCCATATTCTTATACTGGTAGGTGAAATACTTAAACGTAATGTCCGTAGTTTCATAGACGGACAACTCCGTATAAGTATACAAATTCCGGTCAAAACCGCTTGTCATAGCGTTATAAACGTCTCCGCCAATCTTGTCTAACAGCTTAAGGT
>JAZRHX010000338.1:0-4136 GCA_045644985.1 Clostridia bacterium
GTCATAGCGGTGATTGCTGACCGCTTGGAAAATAGGATTTAAATAAATCGTTTTCGCCCCAAAACTTTGAATATAATCCAATTTCTCCCCAACACCCCAAAGGTTGCCTCCAAAGAAATCCCAACGAAGTATATCTCCGTCTGCATCTTTCACGTACATGGGCAAATCATCTTTGGAACCGTAGAAGAAACTGTTCGGTTTGCCCTCCACGGGTCCGTCCCCTTGGTAGAAACGATCGGGGAAAATTTGATAAACAATAGTCTTCTTAAACCACTCAGGCACTTTCAATTCCGCTTCGTAAACCGTAAGTTGATGTTCTTCGGATTCCGATTCTTCGTCGGTGATAAAATGATAGAAACATACACCGGGACGATTTAAATCATCCAATGTCACAACACCACCCGGCGCCGCGTAGATTTTGTTTTCTTGAAGCATCCCGGCTTCAAAGCGAACCACCAAGCGGCATGACTGGGGATCTACATTCTGTAAATCCGCCTTAAGCCATACTTTTTTCCCAATAGGAACAGCCCCGAAGGGCTGTCTGTAATCTTGATTTTTGGATTGATGATAGATACTCATGATACGCGCCAGATTTCCTCCGCATAACGACGAATGGTGTTGTCACTGGAGAAGATACCGGAAGCCGCTATATTGGCTGCTGCCATGCGGTCAAACTTCGACTTATCTCTATACAATGTATCCACTTTGCCTTGTGCCGCTACGTAAGACGCAAAGTCTTTCAAGGTGAAATACGGATCGTTTGCTGTAAGCAAGTGGTCCAAAATGGGGGTAAACTCACCGGGACGCGCAATGCCGAAATAGCCTTCCTCCAGCTGGCGAATGATCCGCTGCAATCTTGGATCTGCAGCAATTGTATCATAGGCATTGTAGCTACCGTTCTTATAAGTTTCAATCACTTCATCGGCATGCATACCAAAGAGAACAATGTTATCATCCCCTACGGCTCTGTGGATTTCTACGTTGGCACCATCTAGTGTAGCCAACGTTACAGCACCGTTCATCATCAATTTCATATTACCGGTGCCGGATGCTTCTTTAGATGCAGTAGAAATCTGCTGACTAATATTACCGGCAGGAATCATCATTTGCGCCAAACTTACACCATAGTTAGGCATAAATACTACGCGCAATTTGTCTGCTAAATGAGGATCACGATTGATCTTATCCGCTACAGAACAAATCAACTTAATGGTATTCTTAGCAAGACCGTATCCCGGGAATGCCTTCGCCGCAAAGATAAAAGTATGGGGCTGAATATCCAAATTAGGATTGTCGCAAATCCGGTTATACAAATCCATAACACCGAAGATATTCAAAAGCTGACGCTTATACATATGCAAGCGCTTCACTTGAATATCAAAAATAGAGTCGGTATTCACGGCAATACCGTAATTGTCTCCGATAAAATCTGCAAGACGTTGTTTATTCGCTTTCTTAACTTTTGCAGTTGCTTCAACAAAAGCAGGATCATCCAAATATGCTTTCAAATCCGCCAAACGCAGAGGATCTTTATGCCATGCCGTACCAATGGTTTCATTAATCAAATTGGCCAACGCAGGATTGGCTTCCATCAACCACCTTCTATGGGTAATACCATTGGTTTTATTGTTGAACTTACCGGGATAAAATTCATGAAAATCTTTCAATTCCTGGTGTTTCAAAATTTCCGTATGAAGCTCAGCCACGCCATTTACACTGTGGCTACCTACAATAGCTAAGTATGCCATCTTAACAACACCGTTATCAATAATTGCCATTGAAGACATCTTTCCCCAATCACCGTGATAACGGGCAGATAGCTCACTGACAAAGCGACGATTAATTTCTTCCACAATCATATAAATTCTGGGCAACAATTTCTTAAACATAGGAACCGGCCACTTTTCCAGTGCTTCGGCTAAAATAGTGTGATTTGTATAACCAATGGTTCTGGTGGTTACACCCCACGCCTCATCCCATTCAAATCCTTCTTCATCAATCAAAATACGCATTAATTCCGGTACAGCAAGAGCAGGATGCGTATCATTGACATGAATCGCTACGTATTTGTCAAACTCATGTAAAGAACCGCCCATTTTCTTTACGCGACGAATAATACTTTGGATACCGGCACTGGTAAAGAAGTATTCTTGTTTTAAACGAAGGAGTTTACCTCTTTCAGTGGAATCATCCGGATAAAGTACGTTTGTAATCGCATTTGCAGCAGTCTGACTTTCTGTTGCTTTTTCAAAATCACCTTTACTGAAAGAAGCAAAGTCAAAACCCGCACCGTCCGTCTCCGCACTCCAAAGACGAAGTGTATTTACAACGTTATTATCGTAGCCCGGAACAGGCATGTCGTACGGAACGGCAAGAATAGGTTCATAATCTCGGAGGGCTACGCATAACCTTCCGTCT
The DNA here is from genome assembly GCA_045644985.1 of Clostridia bacterium. Lineage (GTDB taxonomy): Bacteria > Bacillota > Clostridia > UBA1212 > UBA1255 > RGIG9099. The sequence goes on from JAZRHX010000338.1 coordinate 2,419, forward strand.
TCCCCTCGACTCATATGACATTCGCCACCAAACTTTACCATGCAAGCTTCGTCATCCCGACGCGTTTCCCACACATTGGGAATCTTTAACCAATTATCAGGGCTTTCAATTTGATAACCATTATGAATTTGTTGTTGGAACAAACCATAGCGATAGCGGATACCAACACCGTGACCGGCAATACCAATACTGGCCATAGAGTCAATAAAGCATGCAGCCAAACGACCCAAACCACCATTTCCAAGACCTGCATCCGGCTCCATTTCTTCTAACGAAGGTAAATCTAATCCCAGCTCTTTCAGTCCGTCATAAACCGTATCACGAATGCCTAAATTAATCAGCGCAGCATCCATTAAACGACCAATTAGAAACTCCATAGAGAAATAATAAACCTGTTTCCGACGTTCCTTGTCTCTTTGAACTGATGTTTCGTGCCAATCTCTGGCCATATAATCCCGAAGTAAAGCCCCTAGCGCCAAATATCTGGTGAGCGGCGATGCATCTTCCGGTGAAACTCGATATAAACTAATAATCTTATTCTCGTAATCTTTCTTAAACGTTTCCTTTGTGATATTAAGCACAGTAGTAATCCTCCCGATTTAGCAACATATTTCCTTGTAAAGCGCAATATAACGCTTCGACTGAGTCGGCCAATCAAACTTCGTCTTCATCGCCTGACTCACAATGCCATCCCAAACTTCTTTCTCTTCGTACTTAGAAATAGCATATTCCAGAGTATGTAGCATTTCGTGAGCATTGAAATTTGCAAAGGAGAAACCGTTTCCTTCGCCTGTGTATTCATTATAAGCAATAACCGTATCCCGAAGTCCGCCTGTTTCGCGAACAACGGGAACCGTGCCGTAAGCCATAGAAATTAGTTGTGATAGTCCGCACGGTTCAAACATAGAAGGCATCAAGAACAAATCTGCACCGGCATACACTTGAGAAGCAAGACCTTCATCAAAACCAATATAGGCTGCAATCTTTCCGGGATAAGCAGAAGCATAATATTCAAAGAAATCGCTATATTCACTATCTCCGGATCCCAAAATAACAAACTGCAAGTTCATCTTAAGGATATCTTCCATCACACAGGTAACTAAATCAAGACCTTTTTGACGAACTAAACGGGTAACCATTGCAACTACAGGTACATCTGGATTCTCCGGAAGTCCTAAGCGATTTTGAAGTGCAATCTTATTAGCAGTCTTTCTCTTGATGGAACGAGAGGAGTAATTCTGCACAAGATAAGGATCTTTCAACGGATTATTCAAGGAATAATCCAGTCCGTTGGTAATGCCGTAAAGTTTAAAAGCTTTTTCCGTAAGAAGCCCGTCTAAGCCCTCGCCATAATAAGATGTTTGAATTTCCTTTGCATAGGTATCACTAACCGTAGTTACCTTATCAGCAAATACAATACCGGCCTTCATAAACGAAATGCCATCGTGGAATTTCAATTTCTCATCGGTATAATACCCCATATTTAAACCGAGCAATTCTTCTAATACGGAAGGAGCAAAGACACCTTGATACTTAAGATTATGAATGGTATACATACAACCGGTACGTTTAAATTCAGGACGGTCAAAATATACATCCCGCAAATACAGAGGAATTAAGCCGGTTTGCCAGTCGTTGCAGTGAATTACATCCGGATAGAAATCTTCCATATAACGCACCGACTCCATTACGGCACGGCAGAAGAATGCAAACCGCTC
>JAZRHX010000339.1:0-1207 GCA_045644985.1 Clostridia bacterium
CAGGGCTTCTTCCGGATAATCCTTCATTGCGCCACTTACATAGGCAACAGAAGCAATCTTCTCCGCCACATAAAGTTCTGCTTCCAGTCTTGCATGTTTCTCTTTCACACGATACATAGACGTATAACATCCCGGCATGGAAATATGGAGAGATTTGTCATAAACCGCTTCGGGGGTAATGGACGCAAAGAATTGCTCCGGTGTTGAATGCAAGTATTGAATCTGCGTATCCGGAAGTAATTCCCGCTGAATATCCGCTAAATCTTTGCGAGAAGGACCGCCGCCATGGTTGCCAACACCCCAGAGGACCATTCCTACGGAAAAACTTTGTTTTTCCGCCCGTTCCCGAATGACCGCAGCACTTTCTCCCAAAGGCGTATTGTAGCCGCCGATACTTCGGGCACCTTTAATTTCACTTCCGTCTAACCCTCTCCATATAAACTGTTCACTAGGCAAATTCAGTTCATGGGCATAAGGGCGCATAAAGATATAACTGTCTTGTCCGCACTTTTTGATAATCTGAACAAGCCCTACAGTATGGCCGAAGGGATCGAAGTTAATTGCGGCAGTGGGCACAACCCCGAATTTCTCCCGGAAATACTGTTGTCCCTCCCGAATCTGACGAACAAAACTTTCACCTGAAGGCATATTGCAATCCGGCTGGAGATACCAGCCGCCCATAATATGCCATTTACCGGCCTTCACCAGATTTTGGATTTGGGCAAACAAGTCCGGCGCATATTCTTCTACATATTTGTAGACGGTTACTTCATTATGGCAGAATATGTAATCAAATTCATTGCAAAGTTTCACCGCAGAATAAAAGGTGGATAGGGTGGCACTTGCGCCCTCTGGCCAATCCCATTGCCAAATAGGGTCGATATGCGCATTGCAGATTAGATGGATTGTTTTATTCGGTTGACACATTGAACCGATGCCTCCTGTTCATCAATTATAAATAAGATCCTACTTCGCTGTATTCCGGCACACTGGAAATACCACCGGATCGGGTGGTGGAAAGACCTGCGACCGTACAAGCAAAACGTACCACGTCTGTAAGTTCTTCCTCGCTCAGATTCTCGGGCTTTGTACCCTGTTGCAAAAGCTTCCACAGGGCGCTGCCGCCGAAAATATCCCCGGCGCCAGTGGTGTCTTTCACCGAAATGCCCTGAAGAGAGGGTACGTGACCGCAAGCGCGTTCGTTCAT
>JAZRHX010000340.1:0-3332 GCA_045644985.1 Clostridia bacterium
CTTGTCTTCCTAAGACCGCTTGGCCTCCGACTTTAGCATAGACGACCTCGGGCGTATTGTAATTCCCAAAGAAATTCGCCGTACCTTTCCCATATCCTTACATAACAACAAGGCCCAAGATATCTCTTGAGCCTCTTTTCATCACCATTTTACCTTCCCGATCTCACAGCACGTTCGCCGAAGAGGATCCTCCGTACGTATTATACAGCGTTGCTCCGGGCTTAAACGCAGACCCGTCCACCGTGAAGGGAAGTTGCTTCTCCTCAAGTTCCGGAATACAATCCACCGTTCCGGCAGCATAGGCCTCTAACCGCTCCCGGCAACTCTCTAAACGCTGCATGAGACCGCCCATACGCATATCCTGAATATCAAAACCGTGAGGTTTGTTCTCCTTAAACCATTGTACCTTATACGCCTTGTGGTATGCCTTTAACTTCTTTAAAGCCAGCTTGTACCGAGCAATCACGTCTGCCAGTTCCCCTGCATCTTTAGACGCATACGCCTTGCGGGTGCGCACGCCCAGATCCGCCTTCACCGACAAGAACTCCGCAAGCGCCTGCATACTGGTAAACAAATAACCCCATTCCGGATGCTTTTTCCCCTTGCCCAGCTTCCTAGCAAAGGACTTAAAGATTTCCCCTTCATTGCCGACCAGCGTGGTGTCGTGGATACCGGTAAAAGGATCGTTATAGAACAAATACTTGTCCGGATTCACAGGATCCTCTCCCGGGCGCATCCCTTTCTTCATATCCATGTTCATAAACGTGTCAAAGGAAATGCCGAAGGTCTCTTGGAACTTCTTCTTAATATCCCCTTTCTTGCTGTTGCCCTTTGCAATTTCGGAAGCATAGAACAGAGCGGGAAGCAAAGAGAACTTAGAACACTCTCCGCCGTTATCCCCCCACATGGTCAGGAAAACGTCTTGAATGTTGTTCTTCCGGCACATACTTAAAGCGGCGTTGGTGGCTTTCATACTGAACTCATTGTCCGGAGCAAAACCGATCCAGGACCACAGACCGCCTGCAAACCAGGTGTTGTCTTTAATCTTGGCGTGGGCCTTCATCATACCGTCATAGCGCTTCTTATCTCTGGAATAGTAGTCCCAATAACAAAGCTGCATATTGTCGGGAATCTGCGCCCGCACTTCTTCGTTGATTTCGGTAGCTTTGTAATACTCGCCCACCACCAACTTAAAGAACATATCGGACCACATACATAAAGTGAAACCGTATTTCTTGGCAATCTCGCAAATCTTCTGCACGTGTTCAATGAGAATCTGAGATTTGTTCCGGTCGCCGTGTTTGTTGTAGTATTTACCCCGGCCGATCATTTCCGCTTCATCCATACCCACGTTAATCACTTTGGTAGACAGGCAAGAAGAAAGGGAAGCAAACATCCGGTCAACCAATTTGTAGGTGCGTTCCTCGCCCGCAAGTAAAATATCTCCTGTGTCAATAATGGGCCAGTAGATAGGCCAGCGGGTAATGGCATTCAAGTGGGCAAGCGTTTGCATACAAGGAATCAATTCCAATCCCTTGCTCTTTGCATAGGCATCCAGCTCCCGAAGCTCCGCTTGGGTATAACGTCCTCGACAATAGCCGAAGAAAGGCTCCTCCGGAATTTCGTAGGTATCTTCAATATAAATAAACACAGCGCTGTAGCCTAAAGAGGCGGAAATGTCCATCCATTTCTTCATGGTAGGAACATTCATCACAGCGTTTCTGGAACAGTCAATCATAGTGCCGAAGCGGCGAAAAGGTATCATCACAGAATCCCATCCTTTGCGTAAAATGATGGGAAAAGTATAGCAAATAATCAATCAAAAAACAACACCGGAGCGCCCGTTTTCAACGTTTCCGGCAAATTTAATACCCGCTGATTGCGAGAGCCCCGGAATTTAAGGGAAATATCTTTCTCCGAGAGCAGAAAACGGCCGTCTACCAGCACATCAATCATAGAAAGCAACGCCGGCGTTTCTTTCGTACAAGGATAGGCTTGGGGATTCTGCATTTCTTCCAAAGTAAAGCCGGAAAATGCCCAAATATCCTTTTTACCCCCAAAACGCGCCCGCACCGCCTCCACAAAAGGCAACAGTTCCCGCTGGTTGGCAGGCTCGAAGGGCTCTCCCCCCAAAAGGGTAAGGCCCTGTATAAAGGGACGGTCCAGCATGGTCAGAATTTCTTCCGCGGTGGTCTGGGTAAAAAGGGTGCCAAATTCAAAATCCCAGGTTTCCGGCTGGAAGCATCCTTCGCATTGATTGGTACAACCGGAAACGAAGAGGCTCACACGAACCCCTTCGCCGTTTGCAATATCACAATCTTTAATGGCTGCGTAGTGCATTGTACCCTCGTTCTCTTACAGATGCAGTACCCGTTCCTTGATTTCCTGGGTTCTGCCTTGATTCCAATACTGTGTGCCGATGTATCCGCAAGTTCTGCGGGCTACATTCATCTTGTCCTGATCTTGGTTGCCGCAACGGGGACAGGTCCACACTAATTTTCCGTCCACTTCCTGAATGGTAATTTCTCCGTCCCAGCCGCACTCTTGGCAGTAGTCGCTCTTGGTGTTCAGTTCTGCGTAAATAATATTCTCATAGATGAATTTCATCAATGCCAATACCGCAGGCAGATTGTTCTGCATATTGGGAACCTCTACGTAGCTGATAGCGCCGCCGGGGGATAAGTGCTGGAATTGGGCTTCAAATTCCAACTTCTTGAAGGCGTCGATTTCTTCGGTTACGTGTACGTGATAACTGTTGGTAATATATCCCTTGTCCGTAATGCCCTCAATGACGCCAAAACGCTTTTGCAGGCATTTTGCGAACTTGTAGGTGGTAGATTCGAGCGGTGTTCCGTACAGGCTGAAATCGATATTATGCTGCTTCTTCCACTTAGCGCAAGCATCGTTCATGTGCTGCATGACGTCCAAAGCAAAGGGAGTTGCCGCAGGATCGGTGTGGGACTTGCCGGTCATGTATTTCACACACTCATAAAGGCCGGCATACCCTAAAGAAATGGTAGAATAGCCGCCGAACAACAATTTGTCAATGGTCTCACCCTTCTTTAAGCGGGCGCACGCACCGTACTGCCACAAAATAGGAGCTGCATCAGAAAGCGTTCCTTTAAGACGCTCATGGCGACACAGCAATGCCTGGTGGCAAAGTTCCAAACGCTCGTCAAAAATCTTCCAGAATTTCTCCATATTGCCGCCGGAAGACAATGCGATATCTGGCAAACTAATGGTCACGACACCCTGGTTGAAACGGCCGTAATATTTCGCCTTGCCGTTCTCATCTACGTAAGGGGTCAGGAAGCTGCGGCAGCCCATACACG
>JAZRHX010000341.1:0-11245 GCA_045644985.1 Clostridia bacterium
CCCCGTAGCATTGTGGGAATACCCCAAACCTTCCTTGTTCCAGCGCCAAACCTTAGTTGCCAAAGTAAGGTTCTCTGAATCCATGATAAGAATTTCGTCTGGTTTCCCATCATTATTGGAATCGTGAACCACAACGTATCCACCGGAGTTCCCTGTAATAGCATTTGTGGCATTCAAAATGGCTTGTTCCAGGTTCGCATAGACTTTCTGAATCTTCTGCCCCACGGATTCAAAATTGCCCGAAAATTCGCTTTTTGTCTCGCTATTGCCACTGCATACAATGGAGTCGTTGCATCCTCCACCCACCTTTAAAGAATGGCTCATAACAAGCACATTATGGGGATATCCGGTCTTATCATAAACCTTTACGATGTCTCCGGCTTGTAGTGCAGGATTGCCCCTCCATTTTACCTCACAAGGGGTGAAGGTAAGATTATTTACCTTGTTGAAAATATCTTCTGCCATTGCATCGGTGATAAAGGGGTTCTCAAAAGAGATGCTTGTACCGTTTGCCCCCTCTCCCTTTACGATGGGGTTATCCTGAGTCCCGGTGGCTACCGACGTTACGATAAGTTGTTTTTCAGTGGTCCTTTTAAAACCTCCCATGTACTGCAAGGATCTATCGATTTCCACACCCCCATCGGTATACCATACGAATTCCAATTCCCCGTTACGATCAAAGCGGGCATTCTCTCCCAGACATCCTGCAAGGTAAACCGCCGCCTGTTGGTAAGTCACTTCCGGGAAGGAATAATTCATTGTATAAGAGGGAACCGTTCTGCTCTTCAACACAATCCCACAATGGCTGTGTATCTGTAACTTAAAATCATCGTATAGGGCTTGCAATGTGGTTTCTTGGGATACCGCAGCATTGTAGTTTCCGGTCATCTTATAGAATCCATCGTAGGCCGTGAGTTTTAGATTCTTAAAGTCATTGGTGGTTTCCACATCAGACACATAAAATGTTCCAAGGGGAATCCATTCGGTGTAGGAAACGGTATCTGGAATTAGAAGACCGATTTCTGCCGTAAAGGAAGAATTCTGGTAGTCAATGTCTGTCGGAGCATCAATGAGATTTACCGTGATTCTAGTAGAACAGGCACAGCCCATGGTCAGAACATCCGCGGAGTTTACGATTTCATCCAGGGTAATGTCTTGTATGGTTGTGCCTGTCAATACGGTGGATGAATTGAACGTAATTCGGAGGGAGAAGGTTCTGTCATAGGCAGAGATCTGCGCCCTATATTTTTCATTTACGGAATACACTCAATCATCACCTTTCTATAAAATTTGCTGTAAGTCCTTCCCAGAGATATTTCCCCTTAGACTCGTTCCACATATACACCGGAGCGGATCGATCTCCCACATAGAAGGTTCCTTCTCGGAACTCTCCATCGTGGGCATCGGGGAAGCGTAAGGTGAAGAACACATCGTCCATTGCCTGTAGCAGTTCCGCCATTTCGTAAGGTTCAAGCGGTCCCCAGGTGCAGCTCACCTTTCGTTTTACGGCTACACGGTCACGGAACATTTCTCCGCTCTGATTACGCCCAGCCCCATCTTCCGAATCCAGATCATATAGGTCCCAAGTCATCGTTTGGGGATCTATAATATCGCTATCGTTGATCTGCAATACACTCATATCTGCACCTCCTTAAACGAGTAATGGACTTTCCCCAGTCTGCATGACCACACCGTTGTGGTACTTGATAACCTTTCGGCCTACAACCTCACCGTCCATTTCGAAGGTTGCATTGACCGTAACGTTTCCGCCCTTGCCGTTGTTGGCGGCCATCATAGCACGGTATACACCGTTGTAGATACCGTCGATGATCTGGTCGTTGTTTGCAACGGCAGTTTTTCTGCCAATGGAACCGACCAATTCCGGACCGGCTTCACGGGCAATGAACATCTGACCTTCGGAGACGATACCACCACTTGCAAGGAGCGGAATTTGTGGGATATTGATGGTCCTTAATCCGCTGAACGGTGTAAGCCCAACAATCTTGATCTCTTTCAGCCACTCCAAGGCAGAGTTGATTCCGCTGAAGGGAATGGAGACAACCTTGTTCAATCCCCGGATAATTCCGTTTACTACGTATTTGAATGCGGACACGATACCGTCTTTGATGTCAACGAAGATCTCTCCGGCAATGGAGAATACTTTCACAATACCCTGCCATGCTTTCTTGAATGTATCGCTGAAAAACGTGGCTACTTTATTAAACACTGATTTAACACCATCCCAAGCTGCTTTTGCTTTCTCTAAAAATCCGTCCCACAGACCCGAGAAGAATTTTCCTACGGGTTGGATAATGTTTGTGTTGATCCATCCCCCGATGGTTGCAAAAACAGATTTAATTGAATTCCAGGCCTTGATTGCCCATGTGCTGATATTGGACCACAGCATGGAGAAAAAGTTTGCTACGGGGGTGATGACGTTTTGGTTCACCCACTCTGCCACGATGCCCCATACCGCTTTTATGACTTCCCAACACCCGGAGGCAATAACGCCTATGTTGTAGAAAATATCTTCAATCGTTTGGAAGATACTATGGAACAATTCCGAGAACCACTCTACAGCAGGGGTGTAGAATTCCACGATTGCATCCCAGCAATCGGAGGCTGCCAGAGCGACTCCCTCCCACAGTCCGGCAAAGAAGTTTGAAATGGGGATAATAATCCAAGTATTGAACCATTCCGCAACGACTCCCCAGACAGCAACGATGCCGTCCCACAGATCCACAAAGAATTGCCCGATTACCGTACACACCCCGGCACACCATGTGGTGATGGCATTCCAATTCTCGACAATAAGGATGACAAGGTCGGTTACCAAGCCCACGGCAAGACCAATTAAAGCACCAATCCCGGCTCCAATCGGTCCACCCAACGCCCCGATAATTGCCCCGACCCCTGCACCGGCAAGGGTTGCCCCAATGGGAATCAGGGAACTGTTCAGCCAGTTCAGGCTATTGACAATGGCATCGTAAATCCCAACGATATACATGGGGATTCCCGCGATAATTGCTGCAACTCCGGAGAAGAGAAGGGCCATTCCGAACTGCGCTCCCAACAGAGCTGCACCCCCAATGGTGAGTCCTCCGCCGGCAAGGATTTCACTGAAATTGATGGTTCCCAATTCCGTTTTCACCGCATCGATGATTGCAGCGGTTTCCATGGTGATTCCCACAATGGAAAGAGTGACTCCTGCGGTAATGGCCAACTTCTTGCCCAGCAATGAAAGGGCTGCTTTTAATCCCTCTGCCTTTGCGCCTGCGGTAGCGAGACTTGCGATGAAAGAACCAAGCTTCCAACCGGCAATGCCTGTGCCCACAAGACCGACAACCTTTAAGATCTTCCCCAATTTCTCTTTAAGTTCATCAATCTTTTCGGTTTTAAGGCCCTTTAAGAAATCATATTCCAAAGGTTTTATATCAAGAGCCCCGCCACCTCCAGCGCCTCCGGCACCACCGTCAGATCCGGTGTCGGGATTGCTGATGATGTTCAGTTCATCGAATCCCATCAATTGTTTCTTGATTTTCTTTAGCGAATCAGAAAAGCCGTCCGCGGCTTCTTCCTCTTCTTCAAAGATGCCAAGACCACCACCTTGTGTCGTGGCTTCAAAGTCACTGGCATCAAAACCAAAGAACGCCGCAAGTTTCTTCGCAGCCTCAGTGATCAACTGAACAAAAACTTGTACATATGGGATAACTTGTGAAACAAGAACGCTTATAATATCCCCGAAAGCACGCTTCAATCGTGTGAGTTGTGCATGCAAGATGCGGAGTGCGTTCGCAGGGGTGATAATAGTTCTCGCCATATCTCCTTGGATATGGGTAGATTTTTCCATGATATAATTATAACGAAGCAGGGCCTTCTCAGCCTGGGTCATAGATCTTACGGTCTTATCAATCCCCTGAGAAAGGGCATATTCTTGCAAAGAAGCTATGGTTACGTCAATACCGTAATCACGCAATCCCTTTACTTGCCCTGCCATAGCAGAAGACAACTTATCAAAGGATTCTTCCACCCCGCCGGAGGCATTGAAGAAGGATGCCATATCATAAGACAATTGAGTCAAGTTCTGGGACATGAGGTTGGCGTTTTCCGCAGAAACTCCAAACCCAGCCGTAAGGTTTTTAAATACCCCTTGATATTGCATGAAATCTTTGCTGTCAATGCCCATGGCAGCTTCAACGGCTTCCGCATATTTCTTGGCTGCGGGAGCTGCATCTCCCATGGTCACATTAAACAGGTTCAAGGTTTCGATGTAGTCGTTGCTTTCGGTGAACCATCCGGCCATCGTGTTAGCAGCATTCTGGAACACTCCCAAAAGGGTTCTCCACTTAGAGATATTCCTTGCCAGTTTGTCGGTAAAGCTAACGGTGGTTTTGCTTGCTTTTTTGCTGGCATTGTCGTATTTCTTTACGGCGTTTTCTGTCTTTTGCACCGAATTGGTGGTCTTGTTGAAGGAATTGGAAATGGTGATGTTCGATACACTGGTCCCATTCAACGTGGCCTTTAACTGCTCCAGCTTTTTAATCAGAGATGTCATGGCCCTCGTTGCCTTGCTGCTGTCTGCAGCGATTTGAATATTTAGTTCATCAATCGTCAGAGCCATAGGCCGACCCTCCTTTTTTATTCGGCTCTATGGCTCTTACACTGATTTACCCGAACAAAGTTTTCCATCCAGGCTGCGGCTTTTTCTTGTTCCACAGCGACTTCTCGGGCCTTCTCTTGTTCGGTTTTTTCCTTACGACGGAAGTCATAAGGTTGTTTTGCATATTCCCGTGCCCGGCTTTTCTTGGGATCTCTCAATGCGTTATGTAATGCGGTGGAGATGGCATCGTAGATATAGACCCCCTGAAGCCAAGCCTGGTTATTCATTTCATCCTGCTTAATCTGATAAGCTTTACGGTAGTATCGGGGGAGGGATGCATCCCCCTCCCAATACTCCCGTAGGCTCATACCGATGGCAAGATAAAAGGGACAAGCGTCTTCAAATATCTGTGTTTGCGTGGGTTGCGTTAGAAGTTCGCTTCCCACGCAATCGCATTTCCCGCGTCGGAATCATCCATAAGGGCCTCAAAAGGTTCATGGTACATTTCCGCAAGTTTCTCGATGAGAGCATCTTTATTCTTGAAGAGGTCGAACATTTCATCAATCTGCTTCTGCTTCACATCGTACTTGTGATGTGCCTTGAAAGCACCGGAAAACAGTTTCGGAAGAGTGAGCATGGGCTTTGAAACAATATCATTTGCCACAAACCCTTCTCTCTCCATTTGCTTTACAGAATCTCTGGTATATTCCAGGGTATAGTCCTTGCCTTGGTAATTAAACTCCAATTTCTTTGCCATCGGTATGTCCTCCTTCAATTACTTACGTTGTTCCAGTTGATTTTGTTTCCCAAATCGGTGCATTGGTAGGTGTGATGTAAAGGTTGGTCTCCAGAACGGAGTTCACGCTCATGGAAGGAAGTCCCATGGCAGAAGGCTGTCCTGTAAAGAAGACCGATTTCATCAGTCCCGGATGCTTTACCTCAAACCATATGGCTTTCTTTGTGGTTTTGGCTGTGTTGTACGCCGTAACCAGTGCTGCCCAAGCAGTCTCCAGTTCACTTGTGAAGTTTGCAAGAAACGACAATGCCCCGCCCAAATCCTTCAACCCTTCAATGTAGGTCTTGTACTCGGTTGCGGCAAGGGTGGTGGTTTCCAAAGTTTCCGGTTCAGGGTTCATTTCAGGAACTTCCTTAATGTCCGGAATGACAATGTATCCCGTGGTAGGTCTTGTTCCCGCAGTGGTTTCCGTTGCGTATCCAATGGTTACTCCTGCGGTAGAAAGTGCAACGCCCATAATGTACCTCCTTATGTAACATTATTTTTTGTAAATCGTGATACTCTGCGGCTTACCGTTGCATCGATGTTGGCAACCGGTTCGCAGAAGATTCTTTCATAGCCAAGGTCACTCATGATGTCGGAAATCGCCATGGTGATTTCCTTTGTCTGAGCTTCCTTTCCATTTTCAAGGTTGCTGTAAACTTCCGCCTTATAATCTTCTTTCACCACATTTTCAAGGCGGTGAAATGTGGAATAGATCTCTCGAACAGAATTATTGGTCTGGATGAAGGATACCGCGGGGAATCGTGGAGGTGTGGTAACAAGTTCCGTACCGACGATATAAATGTTTTTGTATTTCGCACGAAGACCTGTGGCCACCGCTTGAAACACTTCATTCTCTTTATCAATCACGTACTAAACACCTCCTTCGCAATTCTTGGGAATTCCCGTTGTAATTCCAGTGCCGTTTCATACATGAACGGTCTGCTTCTCATCCCTTCCGTGAATCGGTATTCGCCGTTGTCGGTGGGATAAAACCATCCTGTACGGCCATCCTTTGTGGTAAAGATGGTTCGCCCCGTGGCATATGCCCAGGAAGCCTTGGAGAGATATTCTCCGTTTCGGTGGGGATTGGATTGCCCCACAACCCCCGTCCCGAATTCCACAAAAGCCGCATGGTCACTGGTAACCTTGACCCATCCGGCATTTAATGTGGGAGAATAATATCCGCCAACTCCGGAGAGCAATTCCCCGGAATAGTAGGCTCCCATTTCCACGATCTTTACCCTTGTAACATTTGCCCCAAGATCCACAAGTCGTTGGACCAATTGTCTGGCCTTGGTCTCCAAATCCTTTTGGTATTGATTTAATTCCAAAATAGCATTTTCAATACTGCTCGGATCTAACCTTACCTGAATGGTCTTCACGATACGTTCACCCTTCTTATGGCATATCGTATGCAATTCAAGGATCTGCTTACGGCAGCCACTTCATAGTTGTGTGTGTCGGCAGGATTTCTCCCGTCCAACCACAAGTGGGTGTACTCATCGATGGGGCAATTTATGTCGTGGGTAGACATTTCTCTGTCATATTGTAAATCCGCACCGAAGGCTTGGGCAGATGCTTCCCCTCGGTTGGCGGAAATGCTCATGCGAGTCTCCTGGGGAGCACCGTAGGTTTTTACATCTTCGGTGTTTCCCCACTCGTCCTCGGAAACTGAAACATCGAGAAGTGCATACCAAAGGGTCTGTTGATTACGTTTCAAATCCCTCATACAACCCCCGCCTTCGGTGTAATTTCTCGCAGCAGTTGCTCCGATACGTTGGCGCTGGAGTACGTTCTTGACACCCCATTTTCACTGTGGGATGTTTCACCCTCAGCGCCTCGCCTATTGTACATTTCTACTGCGATACGAATCTGAAGATCCTTATATCTATCCTCTATATCGGGAGGATGTTCACTGAAGGGGAAACGGCGAGACAGAATGACCGCTCTGGCGCTTTCCAACAGATCTTCCAACTCAATATCATTCGTAATTTCTGGGATTCGTATCTTCAAGCGTTCCAATTGGGTCATTCTGTCATACCTCCTTTACTTTTAACCGGGAATTGTGATTTTAACAGCCTTCGTTGCATCCGTAAGGGCTGCAAGATAATACTTTCTGGAAAGAATCGTGTTCTTACGGATGTTAGCATCGCTGGAATCTCTCGGAGGCTGTTCCACTTCCGTACCCTTCTTGTTGAACAGAGTTACGGCTTCCTTGGTTCCAATGATGATGGTGCCTTCGTTGGCATCCTTCTTCGTGTAAAGATTGATACCGGCAACAGTACCTACGTATCCGTTCTTGGAGAAGGCTTCCACATATTTCAGGTCATCCTTCAGAGCCTTACGCAGTTTTGCCATATCTGCGGGGCATACAAAACCGAAAATCGAAACCCCTTCCAGGTTTTCCAGGTTCAGTTTTGCCTGTGCATCCACGAAGGCCGCAAAGTCGAAGGCAGTAGGAGTAACCGAAAGAGTTGCCTTATTGAACTCTGCGAACACATCCGCATTGACCGTGTTGAACATGTCTGTTCCCATATGTCTGGTACCAACGGGTACAAGCATCGGGTCGGTCATAGCCTGTTCATCGTAATACTCGAATCTGTTCTGAGCCAAGAGGATTTCATATTCCTTTTCTGCATAAGTAACTTCGATACTCTTCGTATTACCTTCGCCCATAGCAAGCTTTTGAGTTCCGTCTGTTGCGCTATAGACGTTGATTTTTCTCTTCATGCCGGCTGTTCCCACAAGGGAATTATCTACCGTACAGAACGTCTGCAAATCCAGGTGCGAGTTGTACTGGTCTTCTACCTCGTTAGAGAGATAGAAATTATCATAAATAACATGTGCCATTATTCGTTACCTCCATAAATTTTTTTGTATTCTTCCGGATGGTTTTGGGAATACTCAAATCGTTCGAAAGGAGTCATCCCACGAAGTTTTTCCTTCGTCATTACTGTTCCACCCATATCCGATGCGGGTGGGACGGGTGTTCCTTTGACAGCTTCTGCAAGGACAGCCTTCTTTTGTTCGTCAACAAATTTTGCCTGTGCCTTGATTACAGCTGCGGAATCACCATTGAAAAGTGCCGTAGCAACTTCTGTGGCAAGGTTCTCACTGTACCCGATGGCGATGAGGCCTTTCGCATTTTCGGCGATGGATTTCTCCGCCTTCAATTGGTCACGCTCTGCGACAATTGCGGCATATTTTTCCGCTTCCTCCGCCGCTTTTGCTTCTGCTTCGGACATCTGCGCCCTGAGTTGCTTTTTGTAGTTTGCAGCTTCCGATGCAACCTTGTCAAAGTGTTCCTTGGAAATCATCCCTGTGGTATCGGCTTTCGGTGCCTCCACATCCAAAGCCAACACTTCCGCCAGGGTCATTCCCTCTTTGTACTTGTCACCAAGTAGTTCTTTTAAATCTGCCATAGAAATTACCTCCTGTGCTTTTAAGTCATCTCCGACTGTATTTTGCGATTTACGGCTTCTCTGCCTTTATTTAACCCTTACCGGGATTAAGTAACATCTGCATTGATAATGCTGTTTCGGTGGAATGTCCTTCAGATCGTAGATCTTCCCGTCCAATTCATGGCAAACACCACAAGTTCTCTCATCGTGCTCTGCCACCCATTGAACCCTTTTTACGCCAAGGGCCTTATAGACGGTTTTTGCAACCTCATCCTCAAGGTCAATCGTAGATTGCTTCACCTGGCGGACCAACAGTTTTTCTGCAGTTTTATAGCTGTGGTTTCGATCCAATGCATCTGCCACCAGGGATTCAAATAAGCGGGATTCCTTACGACTCAGTTCGTTCTTGAACACGTATTTGGTTACCGGGTTATATTCTTCAAAGAATTCCTCGATGAATGATTCGTCCAGATCTTCTGGATCCCCATCGAAGCCCATATCAAGAGCGATATCATAATACATTTCCTCCAGGGGAGCAAGGACATTTACCAACTCTTTTTTGATGATTTTCTCAATGTTTCCATAGAGCTTTTTGACGTGTTTACGGGTTTGCAACACGTTCATTTCATCAAAGAATGCAAGACGGTTATGACGAAACTCTTTGCTTAGTTTCTTGGTTATCCTCGCCGCCGCTGCGTCTGCTATTTGGT
This sequence comes from Clostridia bacterium, assembly GCA_045644985.1. Classification (GTDB taxonomy): domain Bacteria; phylum Bacillota; class Clostridia; order UBA1212; family UBA1255; genus RGIG9099. The sequence goes on from JAZRHX010000341.1 coordinate 9,493, forward strand.
ACGGATCCTTCATCTTCTTCACCTTCCTCCGCATCGTACAACCACTTGCCTAAGTACGGTTTACTGTCGTTGTAAACTCCTTGTGGGTCTGAATACAATCCACAATTGGTGATGGCCACCAACGGATGAATTCCCGCTTGGAGCTGGTTCATAAGACCTTGGGTCTTGACCAACAGACTGTCGGTACGGTTACGGCTGAATTTCACGTCAATGTCGGACAACTTCAGGGAAGATACTTCTCCCGAAGCAGAGGTCTTCAGAATTCTCAGTACCACGGTCAGCATCTGTCTTTCACTGTCCGTAAAGGTCTGTTCCATGCTTCTTGCGTGGGTCTCTGCAATCTGCCAACCATTACTCAGCATAATGGCTTGACCCGTATTTCCCCCGGTGCTTTGCTCTCTACCGGGAACACCGGCGATCTGTAGCACCTTGTCGTACATATCATCCAGGAGTGTCTGTGTCTGTGCCTGGTCCAGCGCTGCCGTAAGATATTGTACACTGGCAGGATTGCCCGGTTCACTCTTGGTTAAGAGTCCAAGCTTATCCTTCAGCTCGTCCATCTGTGCCGTGTCGATCTCGCAGTTATTCATCCAAAGAATTGCCTGGATAAACTGTGCAACACCATTCACACGGTCCGATGTGGCCACGTTCAGGGCATCCAACAGAGGAAGAACCCTTTCAAAACATCCCATGCGCTCATGGTCGTTTTTGTACTCAATAATAGGGATTCCAATGAGATTCGGCAGCATCTTCAGGATTTTGAAGGAACCGATGGAATTCCCCTCCAGTTCAAAGTAGTATTTATCTGTATAAACACCCGCAAGGATGGTTCTGTCGTTCTTTACGATGTAGGAAACGCCCGCTGCGGGTCTTTTGTATATGTCATTGAATTTGATGATGAACGTATATCTGGGATTCAGGCGGAGCATATCGAAGACCGATACTCCTGTCACATGTTTCTTCGGAAGCACGATACGATACCCAACCCCGGTCACGGCAATATCTTTCCCAAGTTGCTGGTCCTGGGAGGTCTTGCTTTCCTCAAACATCATTTCGTTCAGGATGGCAATACGGGTATCATCTGCATTTCCATCTTCGGAAGCCGAATCCTTGCTTGCTCTCTGCACGAAAGTGATGGGGGACCCGAACACATATCCCACCTTGAAAGCCGTAATTTCCGCCGCATGGTTCTCAACGATCTTGTTGTTGATCTCCGGACGGACGGTCTTCACCCTCTGAAGGATGGGTTGCTCCCCACGTTCATAATTCTGCAAGTAATCTATTTCGTAGGCGTTCAGGTTGTGTACCGAGAACGCCTCTTGCAATACATCCGAAATATTCTCTTTTGTGATCTCCGCCACATCAGTGAAGATCTCTCTGCGTCCTTTCAGTACCATTGAAACACCCCAATCACAAAAAAAATGAGCCATCTACCGATATACGGTAAATGGCTCATAGGCTCTGAATATGTATTTTTACTTCTTTTTTACATTGCTTGCACCATATGTAAAAGTCCCCGGATGCTCCCTCTCCAACGGAGAACAACCACTTTCCACATATAGGACATTTCACTTTTCGAATCAATCATCATCCCTCCCACAAAAAAAAAGAAAGGAGTTCTCCGATACTACCGCCTCGGAGATACGGCGGCGAAAAACAAGAAAGAAAGTGTGGTAGAACTATGCCTATCTTCTGATTTTATTATAGCACAAAAATTCGTGTTTGTCAAGTCGGAGGCCAAGCGGTCTTAGGA
>JAZRHX010000342.1:0-1386 GCA_045644985.1 Clostridia bacterium
GCAAAAACTTCAAACCAAATCTCCTTATTTCTTTTACTTAATTATTTCCCATAAATCATTCTCAGTAATTCCTAACCGTTGCGCTGCCAACTCCAATTTACTATGTACTCCCACAAATTCATTTGGTGCATGTGCATCTGATCCAAAATGAAATTTACAACCGCATTCTTTTGCAACTGACAAAATTCTCATATAGGAAGGCGACAATCCATCCGCGTCCAGGCGGGTACCATTACGATACAAACAAGCATGAATCTCAATGCTTTTATTATGTTTTGCTGCCAGCAAAAAGCATTCCTTCAACTGATCATAGGTAATACCATCCACTACTTCCTGCTCCCAGGGACAACAAATCGGATATAAAGGATGGCAGATTCCTACCGGAACATCATATTCCAGCAAACATGCTCTTTTAAACTGTTCTAAAAGCAGATCACGTGCCTTTTCCGGTGTTGAAAGATCCATATGTTGATATTCCGAAGGAAAGTTGAAGATATGACTTGGAGCAAGTAATATATAATCAAGAAGCTTGGCTTCCTCTCTTTTCAAGCCCGGTTCCTTACCATAAATAGTCTCCACTTCACCCCCTATAAGCATACGAACGCCGCTTTTTCCAAACAGTTCATCTATTTCTTTACGTATTCCCAGAGCATACTCTACACCCGACGACGCTTTCATCTGAAACGCCTCCAAAGTTTCCTTTGGATATATATGATTTGAAAATCCCAGCAGACGAATTCCCTCTTGCTCGCAATGGGGTAAAAAAGATTTTACAAATGTTGTGCCGGGTGCACACAATGAATAATTCGTATGAAGATGAAGATCGCTATAACAAAGTTTTTGAGATTGCATATGTTCCTTCTCCTCTTTATAATATAATACGGTGGTATAACGTATACATTATACCACCGATTCCATCCTTTGGTCTACAAAGATTGACTATTTAATTACATGAATCCATCCTTCAGGCGCTTCAATACGTCCCATCTGGATACCGGTTAAAGTTTCATACAGCTTCTTGGTTGTGGGACCCATTTCTGTCATACCGCTGGGCAGGCAGATTTCGGTGCCGTGATCCACGATCTTTCCTACAGGAGAGATAACTGCTGCAGTACCACAAAGACCACATTCTGCAAAGTCCTTTACTTCATCCAGATAAATTTCTCTTTCTTCTACTTCCAGGCCCAGATATTCTTTTGCCACATAAATCAAAGAACGACGGGTAATAGAAGGTAAGATACTGGAAGATTTAGGTGTAACAACCTTATTGTCTTTTGTCACAAACAGGAAGTTTGCACCACCGGTTTCTTCAACCTTTGTTCTTGTCTTTGCATCCAGATACATATTTTCATCAAATCCCTGATGATGTGCATCTACAATTGCATG
>JAZRHX010000343.1:0-3247 GCA_045644985.1 Clostridia bacterium
TGAAAACCGGCGTAGGTTTATCCCTACCCAGGGTTCGAATCCCTGTCTTTCCGCCAATACAAAAATCCCCGCGCGATGCGGGGATTTTTACGTTGCGAAGAAGATAGGCTAAGAGAACCCTGGTGGGTTCGCCGAAGGAGTATCCCTGTCTTTCTGTCCATGAAGAACTCCCTATAAATGATAGTGTCGTCAATATTTTACCAATTAAACAATTTCTTCCTCTTTAACGGGCTTCCACGCCATCCCAAACTCTACGTCCTTAAATAAAGCTGTTAATCCTGTAATTTGTTTCAAACGAAGCAACTCGTCCCGATCCATGCCTAAATGCTTAGAAATCCAGGCATCCGAGCGACCAATTTCGTGAAGCTCCTTAATAATATTGCTCATTAAATCCACATCGTGAGAACCTCTGGCACGATTGTGACGAATGGTGCTGACCATTCGGCAATCTAAAGGCTTGTCAATCACCGATACAGGCAATTTGCCGCCTTCTCTTTCGTAAATATCCGGAAACTCTTTCATAACTCGGTAGCGGTGGAATCCGTCTACGATTACGTACTGATCCAAAGCCTCATCGTAATAACAAACAATGGGCATGGTGTAGCCATCTTCCCGAATACTGTCGTAGAGAAGCTTCATTTCGGGAGGTGCCACCGAGTTGGGATTGTAATTATTGGGCACAATTTTCTCTATGGGCACGGCAATTACATTGTAAACAGGACTGGTATAAGGCTCACTCATGAATCCAACCTCCATATTGCTTCTTAATATAGTTAATTCTTCGTTGTTCTTCTCGGGACAGACCAAAGCCCATAAAACGGCAGGTATGGTCATTCTTCAAAATGCAATAACACATCCTTTTCCAGCTGGGAATATCTTTGGTAGAGGTAATATCATCTGTGTGATCCGGCAATTTACCCACAAAAATCACCCGAGTTTTGCGATCTAAAGTATAATTAGAAACACCGTTTCGCTTAATTCGATATCCCCGTTCTTCTAACTCCTGAATCGTTTCTTCAGAAAGGCCGCCGCCGATTTCGTGCCAGAAATGAATGGAAGTATTAAATTTATTAATATAATTTGTACGAAGACGTTTGGGCAGTGTGTCCAGTAGAAATTTGGTGTAGGACTCCCAAGAATGTCCTTCGGGTAGCGTGATATTTCGATATCCCATGGCTTTTGTTTTACCGTAAATAGCTGCAAAATTGGCGCCTTGTACCCGCCCGACCAAACGTGACCAAATCTCTGGGTCAATCACTCGGTATAAGTTCAAGCTATCTTTGGAGTAGTCGTTAAAAGGTGATGCCACCCGCATTTGGTCCGGCTTCAATCCGGCTTTATAATATAGGTCATATAAACCGTTATAATCATATCCAAACTGATAATTCGCTACCCAGACGTCGCTTAGGGACCAGTCGTACAAAGGTGACGCACACCACACGTCCTTAAAATGCTGTGTGATCCAACATTCTCCTTTATAATCGTATTTTTTATTTAAAAATCCGCTGTACCGTTGGAGGGATTCGTTTGCGCGAATTCCCAGTAAGCAAACCGTCTTACCGTCTCCGTGGGATTCTTTGTAGAATCGACTGAATTGTTTGGCCAGATCTTCCTGGTGCATACGGTAGGCGTAGTGGGTGAAAGGCTTTTCCAAGTTGACCACATAGGGAAATTCCGGCATGGGACGAACCCAGGCCTCCGGATGTTTGTCATCCCAAGGATACCAAAACATTTCATAACTACTGAGTGCCGTGCGCGTTGCCATAGGAAGACATACCCAATAAGGGTCGGTTTCTTGTGATAACCGCTGAAAGGTTCGGGTTATATACTCTGTTGTTACGGAATATTGTGCCTCAAAATCTTGATGAAATAATCCCACTATCCGATCCGGGTAATATTTGCGCTTAAAATCCATTACTAGATTCAGTAAAACGCCGCTATCTTTGCCTCCGCTAAATGAAACATAGATATTTTTAAATTCCCGGAAGAGGAAATCTAAGCGTTCTTGCAGTGCGTCGTATACATTTATTGGTAAGGTTTTCTTAATCATCGGGGATATTAGTGCCACCTTTGCCTTATTGTCTGGAAAATAATGGAAAACTAGCTGACCTGTATTATATCATTTTATGAATGAAAAGTACAGCGGGTTATGCTATACTGTGAGGTGTGGGTGAAAGAACGGGAGGCGAGGCAGATGAAAGCGTTTAAGATATTTTTTACCGGAGGTACCATTGGAAGTACACTATCTGATGGGGTTATTCGACCGGAGGCAGGGAAGCCTCGCGCTCTTTTGGAGGCGTATCGGGAAAGGTACGGTGTTTATCTTCCTGAAATTGCAGATATTGAAGAACCCTATACGATATTAAGTGAATATTTAGACGGTACGATACTGTTTCGACTAATTCAAGCAGTGGCACAGGCCCTTGCGCAAGGATATCGAGGTATTCTTATTACCCATGGAACCGATACCCTTCAATATACAGGCGCTGCGCTGGGATATGCTTTTGGTCTTTGTCCTATTCCCATTGTGTTGGTTTCTTCTAATTATCCCATTGAAGATGTCCGTGCAAATGGTGTTGCGAATCTTCGGGGCGCGGTTTGTTGGCTGTCGGATTGTATTTCCGGTGGTGTTTGGGTTTCTTATCAAAATACCGGTGAACCGGTGAAGCTTCACCGTGCCACCCGGCTGTTGGCACACATACACGGTTCAGATTCCATTGAAAGTATTTCAGATACAGTGGCGGGTTTTTATGATTCACAATGGAATTTTCACCAAAATCCCGGGTATCTGGAGAAAAAGGACGAAATTTCCCCATTATATCCGTCTTGTCCTCTTGATGCGCCGGAGATTTTATGGCTTAAATCTTATCCGGGGATGATTTATCCCGATTTAACAAAGCATATTTGTGGTATTCTTTATGAAACCTATCATTCCGGGACACTAAACATGCAAGAGGCTGCGCCTTTTTTCCGAAAAGCGCAAGAATTAGAGATTCCGGTTTACATTATTGGCACTTGTGCGGGGACAATTTATGAAAGTGCAGAAGAATTTGGTTTATATGATTTGCATCTTCTCCCGGGGAGGACCGGGATTTCCGCCTACATGAAATTATGGCTTACTTTAGCTTGTGGTGTCAAGCCGGAGGAAACCTTGTTGCCGGCACTGGGCGGGGATATTTGATTGAAAAAAGAACGTAAAAAAGCGGCTGCCTTCTTATAAGACAGCCGCTTTTGTGTTTGTAATTTC
>JAZRHX010000344.1:0-2422 GCA_045644985.1 Clostridia bacterium
CTGTTTGTGTACCTTTTACCCGGGATGCCCTGGTTGGCGCCCTTCGCACGCCGGTTGGATTCTCACTTCGCGTGACTGACGCACAAGGGAATGACCAAACCGGTATTTGTGCCCAAGCGCGCTACGATGAAGACACCGGCAATTTGTATGTGGCACTTCTCAATACCCAGTACGAAGTGGGTGGCAAGGACATTCGCTTGACGCTTTCTGACGATGCAGGGGGATTCCTCAGCAAGACGACATACGCCCAAGAGTGGTGTTTGGCAGACGGCAAGCGTTTCAATGTGGAACTTTCTGCCACAGAACCGGAAATTGTACTGACCTTCGATATTGAACCTGCAGGGGAGAAGATCTTCGTATTCAACCCGGTGAAGGATGATAGCCTTCCGACCCGCAAAGAGGCAGCTTGCGTGGAAACTTCCACTTTTGCAGGTCCTTACAACTACCGTTTGGAGGAGCAGAATGTATGCGTACTGGATTTCGCGCAATACCGTTTCCAAGATGGGGATTGGCAGCCTGCGAAGGAAGTGCTGAAAGTGGATCAAAGCATTCGTGATTTGGTGGGCATTGAGCATAGAAGCGGCAACATGCTTCAGCCTTGGTACTCGAAACTCAATGACGATCAGGTTTACGGCGATGCGGAACTTCGTTTCACATTCTACGCGGATGTCCTTCCGAAAAGCGAATGCTTCTTAGCCGTGGAGCGCCCGGATTTGTGTCATTACACGTTAAACGGTGTTGCTCTCGCTTGCGAGAACCCGGAGGATTTCTGGATTGATATTTGCTTTAAGAAGCTGAAAGTACCTGCAGGCTTGATTCGCGCCGGCAAGAATGAAATTGTGATGAAGACGGCTTTCCGCCGCACCACCAATATTGAAGCGATTTATTTGGTTGGTGATTTCGGTGTAGCGATTCAGGGCCATACGTCGACTTTGACCACACTGCCCAGTCAGATTGATGGCGGCGAATTGAAGAATGCCAACTTGCCTTTCTATACAGGATGTATTTCCTATCTCATCCCTGCATCTAGCTTCCCCACAGTTGAACCGGGACAGCGTGTGGTGCTTCGGGTGAAGGATTTCCGGGGCTCTTTGGCAAAAGTCGGGGCGGCCGGTGAAAAGGCGACGCGTATCTTAGCGTGGAACCCCTATGAAGCCGATATCACAGATTTTGTGATGGCGGGAAAAGGGGTAGAAGTGACTTTAGTTCCATCTAGAAGAAATATGTTCGGTCCCCTTCACATGGTGCCGGAAATTGTGGATGCTTTAGGGCCTCAGCACTTTGTAACGGTAGGCGATATGTGGGATGACGATTATCGCTTTGTGGAAAGCCGTTTGGGCGACGTAGAAATTTCCGTAATGGGGTAAGGTTAGGCGTATAGTAGATTTAGGCGATTGGCACTTTTTGTAAAATGTCGTGATTTGTTCCTTTTTTACCGTGAAAAAACCGCAAAAGTGGCACAAATCTGAAATTAATCCGAAAAAGTGCCACCGTGGTGATTGTATGGACTGTAGGGAGATTGAGAGATGCGGAAGTTTGATACAAAAGTACAGCATTTGAAATATAAAGTGCTTCGGGAAGTGGCACGAGAGGCCTGGAACGGAACACTTTTGGAACACATTGTGGATATTCCTAAGAAAATTGTACCGGGGAAGACTTCTACCATGCGTTGCTGCGTTTACAAAGAACGGGCAATTTTAGCGGAACGCGTCCAAATTGCTATGGGCGGGAGTGACGGTCATATTATTGAAGTTATTGATATTGCTTGCGATGAGTGTCCCGCTGCCGGCTACACGGTTACGGATATGTGCCGCGGCTGTTTGGCCCACCGTTGCTTCGAAGTCTGCAAGAAAGGGGCTATTACGTTCGACCAGAATCACGTGGCCCATATTGAGAAAAGTAGATGTGTAGAGTGTGGCTTGTGTGCAAAAGTTTGCCCTTACTCTGCTATTATCAATCGTAAAAGGCCTTGCCAGATGGCCTGCAAGATTAAAGCGATTTCCATTAATGAAGAGCAGGCGGCCAGCATTGATTATGAGAAATGTACTTCTTGCGGTGCATGCGTATACCAGTGTCCTTTCGGCGCCATTACAGACCGCTCTTATATCTTACGAGTAGTGGAGATGCTGAAAGACGCAACGGCATGGCCGGAGCAGCACGTGTACGCAGTAGTAGCCCCTTCTATTTCCAGCCAGTTCTCCTATGCCAAATTAGGCCAAGTGATCAGCGGTCTTCGGACCCTTGGTTTCTACACCGTGGTAGAGGCGGCGCTGGGTGCTGATCGGGTGGCGATGAAGGAGGCGAAGGAGCTGACGGAAAAAGGTTTCTTAACCAGTTCCTGCTGTCCGGCGTTTGTCCGCTATGTGAAGACGGCATTCCCGGAGTTAGCGCAGCATATTTCCCATAATTTGTCACCTATGGC
>JAZRHX010000345.1:0-1722 GCA_045644985.1 Clostridia bacterium
AACCGGCTGGAAGGCAGCAACAGAGGCAATATTGATAATATTAGAATCTGCAGGCATATACGGAATCGTCATCTGACACATCGCCATTAAAGCTTTGCAATTAAGATCCACCATTCCCAAATTCTCTTCCAAAGGAACATCTACAGTCCCTCGGAATTTGCCAAAACCACTAGCGTTGATTAAAAGCAACACATTGGGACGCTCTTCTTCTAAAAGCTTACGGTATTTCTCCAAGTCCTCATTGCCGGTCAAATCCAAAGAAATGGCCCGCGTAGGAAACGCCGTCTTAATTTCCTCTAATTTGTCCAACCGTCTGGCAATAATCCAAACTTCATCCAGTTTCTTTCCGGATTCAAAAACCGTTTCCGCAAAACGGCGGCCCATACCACTGGACGCACCGGTAATCACTGCAATATTCTTCATCAATCTTCCTCCACCTTTCCAAACTTACGCCGTAAGAAAGCTTCAATGCAATCTCCGTATCGCAAACCCAAAACAAACAAAGTCACGCCTACAATACCTAGTATAATCAAAATAGGAAGGGGCAATTCCAAACCCACAGAACCCAGCACGCTGGCCGCAATCAGTCCCCAAGGCTTCGCCACCAACAAAATCAGAGCAAACCGGCGGAAAGGAATCTCCGTAAGGCCCGCCAGCATGCAAATTACATCATCAGGAAAGAAAGGAAATAAAATGGTCAAAAATAAGAAAGTATCCCGTTTTCGGGTAAAAAGCTCATAGTACTTATTCGTGCTGTGTCTTCCCAAAAGTTTCTGGGCAAAAGATCTGCCCAACAATCTGCACAAACCAAACACCAAGAAAGAAGCCGCATAATTGGCGGTAAGGCTTAACACAATACTAGGTACTGTACCAAACATCACACCACCGGCCAGCGTAACAATATTCCCCGGAATCGGCGCAAGTACCACTGCCATAAATTGCACCAACCAATAGACCAGGTAAGCCCAAACCCCAAAGCCGGCTACGTAAGTACGAAATTCTTCCAAAGAACCCATTGCAGCAAAAGCGCCCGATGCCCATAGAAAAACACACAGGGCAAGCGTAGGAAGTACAATACTGCAAATGAGAAGAAGCTTTCGTTTCATCAGAAATTAATCTTCTCCCGAATAACGTACAGCGGACGATCTTTAACCTCTTCATAAATACGGCCAATATAACTGCCCAAGATACCTAAGATCATTAAAATAATACCGTTAAAGAACAAAGAAATTGCCACAATGGAAGCCCATCCTGCCACGGTAGCCAAAACACCGCACAACTTTAAAATTACAGTAACAATCAAATAGATAAAACTAAAACTGGAAAGAAGCATTCCCACCCACGAAGCAATCTTCAAAGGTTTATAGGAGAAAGACATAATCGCATCTCCCGCCAATTTCAACATCTTCTTGAGAGGATACTTGGTAGTGCCGGCAAAACGTTTCTCCCGTTTGAAATAAACCGGTGCACTCTTAAAGCCCAACCAAGCAATGATGCCCCGCACGTAACGGTTCTTCTCTTGTACACACTTAAGCGCATCACACACTTTCCGATCAATCAAACGGAAATCACCGGTATCTACCGGGCAATCCACATCCGTCATTCTGTTCAAAGTGCGGTAGAACATCTTCGCTGTAAACTTCTTAAAGAAGGTCTCCCCTTCCCGAACCATGCGCTGACCGTAGACCACGTCGTAGCCTTCCCGCCACTTGGCCATCATTT
>JAZRHX010000346.1:0-2809 GCA_045644985.1 Clostridia bacterium
ACCGAGATGCGGATACGGGAATCTACGCCTATGATCCTTCTTCCCGGGAACTCGGTCCTACGTTGATTTATAATGAACCTGTACGAGATTTAATTACTACCGGAGACTTGCTCATTTTCCGCAATTATAAAAACGGAAAAATTTATGCCATGGATTTAAGAGGAGAGAATATACGTAAGTTAACGGATCTTTCCGGAACATCCTTGGCGCTTTGGGGAGATGCGGGCAGTAAATACGTGTATTTTAACGGGAAAAACGGCATTTATAAAATTCCCGTTGCCAAAGAAGAGGATGCTCAGACAGGAAATGCAGAGCCGGTATATGTCGAAGAGGTAGAAGATGCGCCCACGCGTTTCCATATGGCATTCGCCGAAGACGGAACGTTGATTTTCTCCTCCGGTGCAGATGGTGGCATTTATCAAGTCATAGACGGAGATTTGCATGCATTATATTTGGATGAAGCATACTACTTCCAAATCGAGAAAAACGTGCTTTTCTTTGATGCAATCGGTTTAAGAGACATTCGATATTTGTACGCCATTGAACTAAATAAAAACGAACAAGAAAATTCAGAAATAAGAGACTTCCCTACAATTCAACTTTACGGTGCAGCTTATTATGTAATCGAGGATACGGTATACTACGAAGGTTACAATGAAGAAGGGAAAGAAAATGGGTTATATAGCTTTAATCTTACCACGGGAACCCGTACGCTGATTGAGCGTATATCGGATGCAGATTTGCATATCACGGATATGTATGCCTCCACCGGGAAATTGTACTGTTATTATTCCGACGGTACGGTGAATGGAGAAAGTACGCTAATTGCCAGACCCCTTGACAATCTTGACAAAATAGAAACAATATTTTAACATATACCCGTCATTGTTACAGAAACGGAGATGTGAACGCAGATGAAAGGTTTCGTAATTATCAATCCGTCTTCCGGCACGCAAACGGTGCAGAAGATGGCACTTCGTATCGTGCATACCTTACTATTAGACGACGCTTCAGAAGGTTTAAAAGTTTGCTATACCCACAAGAAAGATGATGCCCGTAAGATGGCAGCTGCATTAAGACCTGGGGAATATGACTTTGTATTAGCAGTAGGTGGAGACGGGACTGTAAACGAAGTTGTGGCAGGCTTATATGAGGGACAAAGCGGGGTTCCTTTGATGATTCTTCCTGCAGGCACGACCAATGATTTTGCTACGTCTTTAGGGCTTCCTCGCACCGTAGACGGCGTTTGCGACATTATCCATGCGAGAAATTATATGCCGATGGACATCGGCCGTTTTAACGACACCTATTTCTTTAACGTGGCAGCGGGAGGACTTTTATCCGAAGTTGCTCACTGTGTGCCCAGCGAAATGAAAACAGCCTTCGGTCGTATGGCTTATTTAATGGAAGGCGGCAAGAAAATTTTAGAAAAAAAGTTCGAAACAACGCCTTTGATTTTTGAAATTGACGGAGAAGAAGAAATTCACGATGTATATTTCTTTGTTATCGCCAACTCTACCAGTGTAGGTGGTTATCACAACATTTCTCCTCTGTCCAAAATTAACGACGGATTGTTAGAACTTTTAATTGTGAAAAAGCTGAACTTCTTTAATGCATTGCCTGCCATGACACAAATTCAAACCGGCAGTCATATTAATAACGAGAAGTTATTTGTGTATAAGAAAGTACGCAGTGTGAAGATTCGTGCCGCAGAAGAAGGTACTTCTTTCCCCTTGGATTACGATGGCGAGTTTGGCGGAAACATACCTGTGGATATTCAAGTAATTCCCAATGCCGTTAATCTGCTCATTCCCAAGCATAATGCAAAGACAGAAAAGTTAACGGTTCAGCCCGATGTGCAGGGGGTCGAAACCGACGAAATCACCCGAAACTAAAGTATACGTAGTAGAATGGTGATCAAAAAGTTTGACTTCGTCCCGCTTCAAACCGTGGAGATGGCCGTAGTACACGCGCTTAACTCCGTAAGTCGCAAACAATTGAGTGAAAATCGTCTCTTTTCCACCACTGCCGAAAGGCGGATAATGCATAAAACCAATTATGTCAACAAGACGTCCCGCTTCCTCTGCCCGGGATTTTTCTTTTACGGCCGCTTTCAGTGCTGTTTCTAAGCGCATGCCTTCCCTTCGGTATATCGCTTCATCTGTTTTACCGAAGTCCCGGTCGTCCGGACAAATCCATCCCCGTGTACCACATACAACGGCATCTCGGCCTATTTCAAGACCATCAGAAATCATACACGCACTCCCTTGTAAGAAAGAAAGGGTATACAGGTTATGGGTGGCACATAGCTGTTGTAATTTGCGGGCAGTAGGCCACCATAAATCATGGTTCCCTTTCATCAAAATCTTTCGGCCCGGCAGTTGATGAATGAAGGTAAGATCTGAAACGGCATCTTCCAGTTTAAGTGCCCAAGAGTGATCGCCCACAAGGACAACGGTATCCGCTTCCCCAACTTTTGTTTTCCAATTCTCTGCGAGCACCCGGGTGTGATTCTTCCACGCAGATCCAAAAACATCCATAGGTTTGTCGGTTGCAAAAGACAGATGTAAATCACCGATTGTATATAATGCCATTTCTTTCACCTCTTTCGTAAAAAGACTTCGTAAAGAACAAATCTTCCCGGCACAGCCACCAAAAGATGCTTGTTCCGGGAAGATTTGAATTCAGATCAATTCTCTGAGAAATCCGTATTAGCCTAACTCAGCAAAGTACTTAATTGTACGAACCATCTGGCTGGTGTAGGAGTTCTCGTTGTCGTACCAAGATACAACCTGTACCTGAGTGTTGC
>JAZRHX010000347.1:0-2649 GCA_045644985.1 Clostridia bacterium
TGCCATAAATATACATCGATCACCATTAAAAACGCCTTCTTCTCCCCTGCGAAAGCAACCGCTTTCATCCACGATATATTGAGTCATAATACCGTGTAAACGCTTAAAATCATCTAAACTGTAAATATCAAACTTTCCGATTTCCTCATAAGCGGCATAAGCGTTTTTGACCGCTTGAATTTCTTTCCGTTCACCGATGACGGCGCGCCCATTGATAACATCTTTAACTTCATCTAAAGATAAAGAATTCGCTTCAATTTTAAGAGATGAATGAATCGATTTGATTTTATTGTTCTTGCGCAAATGCGGTTTTGAATCCAAGTTTGTGCGTTCGGTAATCTTCCCGATTTTCTCCGAAATTTCAGCCACAAGGGATAATATCTTATCCGTTATTTGATATGGCGGTGTATATGGCATTTTGGTTTCCTCCCACTTGCTTATTATCTTGCTTATTATCTTACCAAAAAATAATAAATTTATCAACATTTTTTCATCCAAGTCGATCTAATTTCTCTTACAAACCGACTTTCCACTTCTTCCCGGCCGCCCCGTGCCAAAGGATAGCACAAATAGAGTTCTTCTTTTGCCCGCGTCATCCCCACATAGAACAATCTTCTTTCTTCTTCCAAATCCTCCCCTGTATTGGCCCCGCTTCCGGGAAATTCCCCTTCAACTAAATCAATCATGCAAACCGTATCAAACTCAAGACCTTTTGCAGAATGAATGGTGGTAAGAATGACCGTGGGTGCGGTGTTATGTTGGTCCATTTTACCCAAAACACCCACGCAAGACCGCCAAGAATCACAAGACGCTACCAACAGCGAAATAAACTCCAACACAGCGGACAAATAACGCTGATGCTCCCCGCTGATTTCATATTCTGTCCGAAGTCGCTCAATATATCCGGCTTGCACCACTCGTCTAAACGTCTTGGCAGGAGACGGAATCAAAAAACGGGCCGCGCGTTCGGCTTTTAAGATTTCCTGTAAAATATTTTCCACAACTTGAATATCCCCCACCTGTTCGTAGCCACCCCGAATTTCATAAGGAATACCCAGAAGGGTCAGTGCCAAACGCACCGAAAGAGAGGAAACACCGTTCCGGTACAAAATAGCGCCTCCGCCGGCTTTAGCTAAGATGTCACACACATATTTTGCTTGCTCAGCGCACCCTGCGAAGCTTCGCACTTTCACAGGTGAGCCCGCAGAACGCTTTGTATAAAGATTTTTATCAAAACGTTTTTGGTTGCGAGACACAACCCGGGAAGCCGCTTCCACAATCCGCTTTGTGGACCGATAGTTTTGCGTTAAATCGTAGCGGACGCAATCCGGATATTGTTTGACAAAATCAAAGATACAAGAAGGCTCTGCCCCGCGAAAACGGTAGATACTTTGGTCATCATCCGCCACAATCAATAAATTTTTGTGGGGCGAAATCAAGCGAATGACTTCGTACTGCTCCCGAGACAAATCCTGGCCTTCATCCACCTGCACGTAGTCAAACCCAGCGGCGATCCGGGCGCAAAAATCCGGATGGGTTTTCAGAATTTCCAAACAGACTGAAATCATATCTTCAAAATCAAGGAAGTCATGGGTTCGCTTATATGCAGCATAGGCTTCTAGAATCTTACTTTCATTGGGAATTCGATCGTCTGCTGTTCTTCTGGAGGCCGCGCTTTCCAAAACTTTTAACGCAGCCGCATCCGGTGCCTTGTTGCTATAGCGCTGATAAAGGGTGGACAGAAGCTGCATTTTACCCCCACCCTCTCCTTCGATTCTGGTAAAATGCCTGCCGGTTTCCCGCTCAAAGGCGCCGATGACCCCATTACAAAAAGCATGCACCGTTTGGAACACAGGGACGTCTCCCTGTTCCACTTTCTCCTGATCCACACCGGCCAAGGTGCAGTACCGCCGCATCATTTCCAGGCCCGCCGCCCTTGTAAAAGTGACAGACAATAATCGACCGGGGCTTCGAATTTCTTTTGCGATCGCCACACTTCGGTGAGTAATCACCGTGGTCTTCCCGCTGCCGGGACCTGCCAAAACTAAAGCGGGGCCGCTTCTATGTGAAACGGCCGCCATTTGTGCTTCATTTAAAATTGTCTCCCCCAAGATTCCCTCCTGATATCTTACATCTTCTCTACAACCTCCACGCCAATCAAATTGAGTGCAGAGCGGATACAGATACAAGCCGCTTCCGTCAGTTTCAAACGGGCGTCACGCACACTGTCCTCTGCCTTCATAATGGAACAGTTGTTATAGAATTTATTAAACTGCTGTGCAAGCTCTGTTACATAGCGCGTCACAACGCAAGGCTCGTACTTCTCGGAAGCTTCCCGTACAACACTTTGGAAGCGGTTCAGAAGCATCACCAATGCGTACTCCTCATCCGAAGTCGCAAGACCCAAATCGGCACCGCTGTAATCAATGCCCATCTCGGCAGTCTTCCGAAGTACGCTCTTCCCTCTTGCATACGCATACTGCACGTAAGGACCGGACTCACCCTCAAAGTCTAACATATCTTTCCAGGTAAAAATAATATCTCGCTCTCTGCCATTCTTCAAGAATGCATACAGCACGGCGCCTACACCAATCTTCTCCGATACGTAATCCAAGTCTTCCACGTGTTTGCTGGTAGCACTTTGAAGAA
>JAZRHX010000348.1:0-8447 GCA_045644985.1 Clostridia bacterium
TATTTCGCTGGTGGACACTATGGTATCAACCCTTTTCCGTAATTCTTTCTCGTTTCATCGGGATTCCTCTAAAGTTTACTTTGGGCATCCTCTACTTGATTTTGATTGAGATTTCCGGTGCCACCGTCACTGCAATTCGAAAAGATATCCGGTATGAAAAGCAACGGGAAGAAGACCGCCTATACGAAGAAGCCACAAAAGGCAAAGGCGGGCACTGGTAATTCAATCCATACTCTCACAGTGAATCTTTCTATCCGGATTTCGCCAATCTCCGTGGTAGATACCGGTACGATCACTTCGCTCAAATCCCGTATCCAACACGTAGTCCCATACCAAAGAAGAAAGACCTACCGGTAGCGTGTTACTGCGATAGCTATCCAAATACGCAACACACGAGGACAAGCCAGGTGCCGGGAAGCCAATGGATACAGCACGTTTAGATACATCTCGAAGCTCCATGGAATAGCTGTCAGCAATAGATTTAAAATATGGATCTGTAAATAAATTATTCAAATCCGGCTTTCGTTCAAAAGCCTCAATCACCCGATATAATGCTTCTGCCCGCACGTAAGAGCTCCCCTGGAACGTCTTGGCAACAGAAAGCAGATTTAATTCCCAAGCATAATAATCCGAGGCGCGTTTAAGCAGGGCAAAGCCCTGAGCAAAGACGCAAAGACAGGCCAAATGTATGGCATGTGCCATCCCGGATAAAAACGTCTTTTGGGATAAAGGGGTAACAGAACGAAGAGGAATCCGCTTCAGTAATTTAGAAGAGGCAATCCTTTCATTCTTGATTTGAGAGAAGGAGCAGGCCGCAAGAGCCGCATAGACCGTGGGCACCGGAACAGATAGAGATACTGCATTCTCCACCATCCAAGCTACGCCGGAGTTACTGTGTGCCACATCCATGACAATATCCAGCATGGGAGCACCCGTCTCGCCATCATATTTCCGTACCACTTCATTAATAACGTCTAGAAGATAGGAACCTGCTTCCGCGCTGTTCCACTCCGAAATAATCTCTGCCATTTCATCAGCGCTACATTGGAGCACCGTGCGTGTTAACGTAACCGCTTCTACGTAAATTTCCAAAAGTGCATAAGATAAGCCGTCGTGTACCATCTTCACATACTGTCCGGAGCCATCGGGACCGATATAAGGGCAACAGAAGAAATCCCCATCCATCTTAGCAGAAAGGGCCATGAGTACGTTGCGAACGGAATCATACGCTGGGAACGCACCACCGGGCAATAAAGAAACCCCAGTTGCAAGGCTCCCATCTCCCTGCAGAATACCGGTAGATAAATAATAAGCACCGGTCTCTTTAATATCACGAACACGTCGAAGTACCCGATTAAACTTCACGTCACACAAATCAATCAAGATATCTCCCGGTTCTAAATGAGGAATCAACCGTTTCAATTCCTCCTCCGCAAAAGAATCGCTGTCACTTGCCAAGAAAATTCTTCTGGGACTTTCTAAAGATATCAAAAAAGACTCCATATCCAGCATAACGGAAATCATGGATGAATTGTATTTATTACAGAAAAGTGCCTGATCGGTTCCATCTTGAAACTCCAATCCATCCGGATAAACAGAAACAGAAATTTCATGCTTCTCCAAAGTTTGGGCAAGCTGACAACCGATTTCTTGATCAGAAATAATTCCTACGTGTTGATTCATAAACTTCTCATCTCCGTTCTCTTAAGCGTGATGTAGGCTCCAACAAACACACTGTTTACAGATCCTGCCGGATAGATTGGTCAAAGCCTTGCATTAATTTCCGTACCAAAGGATGTATGGCAGAATTATACATGACACCGTCAATTTTTGCAATGGGAAGCACCTTAATGGAGGTTCCGGTGAGGAATGCAGCCTCTACAAAAGGAAGTTCTTCTTTCGAAACAGCTTTCTCCACTACAGGAACGCCGATTTCATTACAAAGTGCCAGCAAATGGCGCCGCATAACCCCTTCTAAGATCAAGGAAGACGGCGCAGTGTAAACACATTTCTCCCCTCTCTTCACAAAGAAAAGATTGGATCGGCTACCTTCTGTATAATACCCTTCTCCATTGAGCAAAAGCGCTTCAAATACCTGATGCTCTGCCCGGAACTTTCCAATGGTTTCAATATAAGATTCACGACGCACTTTCGCGTTTGGATCCGGACGTTCTACTTCAATGGACGCTGTGTCCACGCCGGTTTCATAAACTTCCGTTTTGGGGTAAAATGTTCGGCTTAAATAAATTACATACTGTCCTTCACAGGCCAGTAGCTTAATATTGCAATCCGAAAGTCCCGTTTTAGAAAGCAGGGTTTCCACACCGGCATGATAGTCATTCCGTGTAAGAGGCAATTTAAGATGCTGACCCTTTGCACTTCTTTCCAAACGCTCCAAATGATCTTCCGTGAAAAGGCCTCTCTTACCGATATAGCGAATGACTTCATAAATGATTGCACCTTGGAAATCCAATTCAATAGGCTTCTCCGGTGTACACGTTTGTACATTTCCGTTACAAACAATCCACTGTCCTACGTTATCATCAATTGTAAGCATTTCAGTACAACCTCCACTTTTGCTTCCTGTGTACTATAGCACAGGTTCACAAAGGAAACAAGCCGTCTTAAGACGATTGGGGTGATTCTTGAAACAGTTGAATTTCCACTTGAACATCTTTCGCCACGCTGTAGGTGGTAAGTACGTTGGAAATGGCGGTCGTTTGTTCCGGACGCATAGGATTCGTGGGAAAGATCAAAAGCAACCTTCTTGTCTGAATGGATGCTGCCGAAATACGAAGAGAATCTTCCACCCGGGAATTATCTTCTGTTCCTTGGAAATCTGCAAGTTTGTCAATCATGGAACGAATTTCCGCCGTCAACCGATCCGGATTCTGATAGGAGGATTGGGTAATATCTATGCTCTTGATCATGCACGCTTCCCCATTTTTAAAAGAAGCAATAACAGGATAATCGTAGGGTAAATCGCCTCCGAAAATATCCCGCAAGATACGACCTCGGGTGAAATTATGAAAGGTCCAAACAGAAACACCGGACTCCGTTAAGGAGACGGTAGGACTGTCCCCTCGAACCCACACCCGGAAACGAAGTCTTGTTCCCACAGGTACAAAGGAACACGCGAAACAACGCACAGAAAGTTCAATATCTTCATTGTGATGAAAGAACGTACTACCTTTGCATGAAAGACCGGAATAAGCCACATAGCCCTTTTGAACCAAAGAATCACGCTGGAGATAATAGTTTACAATTCTACAAGCGACCTCCTCATACAATAAATCCGTCCCTGCTTCCATATACCCGCGAAGGTCTACAAAAGAATCACGAAGGTCTATCTCCAATTGATCTAACAAAACATTTTCCAAACGAGACACACCGTAGGTATGATACACAATTCCATATTTCCGAAGCAACTGCGCGGCTTTGAACGTAGCTTGTTCCACACAATTTTGCACTGCCAGAATTTGCAACAAACGTACAAACGTCAAAAGCACCACAAGGACAAGGGGCATCAAGATTGCGGTTTCCACCAAGACAGAACCTTGTGTGCGTGCCGTGTTACGTGTACGATCGCGCAACCTGTATATAAATTGCATACGCATCTCTCCTTCCAATAGGCAAAAGGCGAAAGCCGATATAGTCCGGCTGATAGACAGCGCTCCCCTGAATCCCCGTATATAAACCGGAGAGCTTATAGCGAAGACCGTTTCTTTGCGTCATATTAATTTCAATTACGTCCGCAATCCGCAACAACTTGGTTTCCGTATCTTCCAGCATCAATAAAATCATCAAATACTCCGTATAGGATAAATTTGTAATATTGTCACGCTCCGTCCCCTCCTCCCCGGCTCCAAACAATCCATCAATGGAAGACTTCCAATCGGAAGCTTGTTTAAGCAAGGGAACCTCTTCCCCTTTGAGAAGGGCTTCCACATCCAGATAGCTCTCTGTAGCTGCCCAAGCACACATTACCAAGATAGCATAGAAAGTACCGCCAATACCGCCACTTAACGCAAGGGCGATTCCCCTGCCTATTTCATCTGCCAACCCTTGCTTTTGCCCGTCCGAAAATACGTGAGAAAGATTTAACACAAATCGAAGAAACATCAATCGGTTAGAAACAATTTTCTGATTTTCCGAAGACTTTGGTTTCCCGCCGATCATATACTCCATTTCTCCGGAGAAAGACCCTCGAGAAGAGGGCTCAACCTGATTTCCGAAATAGCATAAAATATAATCATGCATCAGCAATTCTTCATAGGCACACCCCAGCATATCCGTAAGCCCATCTAACATAGAACCTTGCTCAAACAAATCGAACAAGGCCGAAAGATCCGAGAAATCCACGAAAAAAGAATAGGAAGATGCTTCTGCCTTGGCAAGAATGGAAGGTAGTGTGGTATAAAGATCCTCGGGGATTTCAAAATCATCTTCCTGGCCCTCCGGCAAACTTAGATTTGTTTCCGGTACAGCCTTTGCCGTAGATTCAGAAGATTCTTGAAGCATGGCAACGTGAAAATCATCCCGGATTCCTTGCACGCAAAGAGCATTTTGGATGTTTTCCAAAAAGGTTTGAACCGCTGTATCTTCTATGCCTACCATTGACCAACCCTGTAAAAATTGCAAATTCCAATCAATACCGTCAATCTTCTCGCCCAGTGCACGTAAATTGATTTCCAAAGCCTGCATATTTTGCGTATTTGATATCATTTCCGTCTGCCTTTCCAGCTTCCGCACCATATCTTGAAGACCCGCATTTTCACCGGCTTCTTGACCCCCTACAAGCCTATCTGCCTCCGAAATTAAAGTTCGTATTTCTTCTGCCAACAACTGCAAATCTCGAATAACTCCCAAACTTTGATTGTGATATTCGTAATAAATCATAATCAAGCGGCGCAACGCCCGATGTTCTTCAGCCAGAGTTTCGATAAGACTTTCCTTTTGAAGATGATCTCTTTGAATCCCCAGAATGATAGGTTCCAGCTCCGTGTGCAGCCACATGGCTTTTACGTATCCATTTACACAAGCCGTATCCCCCGGGAACAAACCTTCCAACAACAACGTAAGTTGTGATAATAGGTCCTCTGCCCGGATCAGCATTTCACTCCCTTGTGCCAGTAACAGCGCTGCCCGGCCGGCAGTTTCTCCATTTTGAAGAATTCCCAAGTGTTCCAAAAGCCAAGTGGCCCCCCGCACCGGCGTGCGCAGTTTCATTTGTGCCACAATTTGCTCCCGCAACACATCCGGTTCCGACAAAGGACTGTACAACCGCACCTGTTGATCCATTACGGGGAAATCCGTAAGACATAGCGCACGATTTAGACGAGGTGTATCTAAATAAGATACAAACGTTTCGTCCACATTTCCGGCACGAATTCGATTGACCCCGTACAAGCCGTAACAGGCGGCCAGTCGACTGTCAAAAGAAGCTAAGATACTGTCACAAGCCAATTGCACACGTTTCTCCGCCATCTTCCGTGAAGAAATCCCTCTGCCCAAATCCAGCAAAATACAATTTAAGCAGCATACCGAAGCCAATACAATAGCAACAAACGCCGTCACGGAGCCACGACTATTTTTGCATATCTTCCAAAATCTCATAAACAACCTCCGTAATACGAAGTACCTGGACGCATTCCGATGCCGGATCAACGGATTCGGTTTGATACCGTTTCATTTGGTTACCAATTAATTGCAAGGTTTCCAAAGACAGACCAATACCGCCCAGAAGAATCAACAAGATAAGCGGTATAGCAACCGCTGTTTCAATGGTGTGCATAGACTCATCCCCCAAAAAGATTTCCCCGAAGGGTACCTGGCATTGTATCATCAAATCCCGGCGCTACCAAGCTTTTTTGCGCGTCCCAAATAGGCAGAATTCGTCATTTTTCGAATAGCATACTTTTAGCATACTTTGTCCTTTCAGCACATAAATATAGAACCGCGAACCAAATCGTAACGGAGGCATTGCATGTGCGCGGTTAAAAGAATTCTGGCATCATCTCTATGTATCTTATTTCTCTTTCTGTCGAATCCAACAAAAACCCATGCTGTAAGTAACCCTGTGCCCCCTTCCGTCACTGCCCGGTACGCCTTAATTCAAAACCAAGAAACCGGTCGAATTTTGTATGATAAAGCCGCACAAATTCCGGTACCCATGGCCAGTACCACTAAAATGATGACAGCAATCATCGTGATGGAAACCTGTATGCTTTCCGATAAAACCACCGTCAGTCGGGAGGCAAGTCAAATCCAAGGTTCCACCATGCATCTTGCCCAGGGAGAAGAAATCAGTGTACGGGCACTATTGTACGGCTTGCTGCTTTGTTCCGGCAACGACGCCGCTATCGCTTTAGCCCAGCACGCAAGCGGCAGTGTGGATACATTTTGTAACAAAATGAATGAGAAAGCCGCCTTATTGGGGCTTTCAGATACCCATTTTACCTCCCCCCACGGATTGGACGACACCAATCATTACACCACCGCCTACGAGCTTGCCCAAATCGCCCGAGCTTTTATGAGAATTCCTACGCTGGCAGACATTTGCGCCACCAAGACGATTACAATTGAAGGGCATGCCCTCACCAACACCAATCCCCTTCTTGGTTTTAATCCCTACGTAACAGGCATCAAAACAGGCTATACAGACGGTGCCGGATATTGTTTGGTGCTTTGTGTAAAGAAAGGAGATGCTTCCTACATCATCGTTCTTCTGAACTGCCCCACCTCCAAAGAGAGAAAAGAAGATGCTCAAAAGCTCACGGAATTTGTAACAGATCACTACGCGTTATATGGGGTACTACCCAAAGGTCATATTGTAGCTACACTACCTGTTCGCAAAGGAGAAGCGGAAACCTTAGACGCGGTTCTTCCGGAGCGGATTCGGTTAGTGCTGACGCTATGGGAGCGGGAAAATATAAAATTTGTTTTTACTCCGGAGAAGGCGCTACTCACCGCCCCTATTTCCGGCGGAAGTGTTCTGGGAAATTTTCAAATTTATACCGGAAATACCTGTATATATCAAGGTAGCGCTGTGGCCTTTAAACCCGTGGCTTCCAAAGGTTTTTGGGGGATTTTCTTAGAGATTGTAACTGCCTGGATTTATTTATTTTCGTAAAATGCATTTTACCTATTGACACATTCTGTATTTATGCTAAAATCGTGTCGTATGTTTAGTAGTCCTAAACCAAAGGTTTACTTCTGCAAAACAAAAATCCACAGGGAGAGGCGGGATGTTTTTTGTCAGGTTTTGCAATCGGTGCAAAAATCCGAAATTTAAGGATTAAGAATGGTCTCACGCAAGAGGAACTTGCCAATCGAAGCGAGCTTTCCAAGGGTTTTATTTCTCAATTAGAGAGCGAACAGACTTCTCCTTCCATTGCTACTTTGATGGATATTTTAGAGTGTTTGGGCACCAATATTCGTGACTTCTTTAATGACGCTAAGGATGAGAAGATTGTTTTCACCAAAGACGATTATTTTGTAAAGTCTGATGAAGAAGCGGGAACAAAAATCACCTGGGTAATTCCCAACTGTCAGAAGAATGATATGGAGCCCATTATTTTAGAACTGGCTCCCGGCGCCAGCTCCGTGGAAGATGACCCCCACAGCGGCGAAGAATTCGGTTACGTATTGTCCGGCAGAATTCGAGTTCATATTGGAGATGCAATGTATAAAGCCAAAGCAGGAGAAAGTTTTTATTTCTCCCCGGATAAGGTTCACTATTTAGAAAATATCGGCACCGGTGCCGCAAAAATCCTCTGGATTTCCACACCGCCCAGTTTTTAAGATACAAGGAAAGGAAGCAACACTATGTCCCATCACATTATTGATTTATTTAACATTACCAAAAGCTACGGCGATACCGAGGTTATTAAAGATCTTTCCCTGTACGTACGAAAGGGCGAATTCTTAACCCTGTTAGGACCTTCCGGATGCGGTAAGACCACCACACTCCGCATCATCAGCGGTTTCGAACAACCGGACTCCGGACGCGTACTCTTTGATGGCACGGATATTACAGATTTACCCCCTCACAAGAGAAAAGTCAATACAGTTTTCCAGAAATATTCTCTGTTTCCTCATATGAACGTTTACGAGAATATTGCTTTCGGTCTTCGCATTCAGAAACTCCCGGAGACGGTGATTAAAGAGAAAGTCAAGAAAGTACTGGACTTAGTTGAACTTTCCGGTTTCCAGAAGAGAATGCCCGAGTCTTTGAGTGGTGGTCAGCAGCAGCGTATCGCCATTGCTCGCGCTATTGTAAACGAGCCGGAAATTCTATTGTTGGACGAGCCTTTAGGTGCGCTAGACTTAAAGCTTCGCAAAGAAATGCAAGTAGAATTGAAAGCTTTGCAACAAAAAACCGGTATTACATTTATTTACGTTACCCACGATCAAGAAGAAGCCCTCTCTATGTCTGACACCGTTGT
>JAZRHX010000349.1:0-14070 GCA_045644985.1 Clostridia bacterium
ACCGCTTGGCCTCCGACTTCATAACACTTACTACATACACCATAACGACTTCTGCAAGTAAGAACAGAACGAATGCACACAGTCTTAATGCCGGCTTTCTCAATACGTTCAGCAAGATCGTCATTAATCAAAGTATCTCGATCTGCCAGCACTTCACCGGTTGCAGGATCCACAACGTTCTCTGCCGGATAACGTCCAGAAATACGCGCCGCAAGAGAAACCAACGGAGGTTGACCCTCAACTTCTGTATTCTCAATCGCAGAAACTTCAATATATTCCTCTGCACCGCAATCATCCTCGCGAATAATCACTTCTTGGCTGACGTCAACCAAACGTCTGGTCAAATAACCGGAGTCAGCTGTACGAAGCGCGGTATCGGACAACGTCTTTCTTGTACCGTGGCTAGAAATGAAGAACTCCAACACATCCAAACCTTCACGGAAGTTTGCCTTAATCGGAATTTCAATAACACGACCTGCAGTTGCAGACATCAAACCACGCATACCGGCAAGCTGTTTAATCTGGTTAATGTTACCACGGGCACCGGAATCACTCATCATATTGATGGGGTTGAATTCGCCCATGTTCTTCTTCAAGATACTGGTAAGCTCGTCAATTGCCTTGGTCCAAGCCTTGATGATATTCTCATAACGCTCTTCATCTGTGATAAGACCACGACGGTACTCTTTCGTAATTCGGTCAACGATCTTCTCAGTCTCAGCAATCAGCTGCTCCTTCTCGGGAGGAACGATGATATCTTCCACACCTACGGTAATCGCACCCTTTGTGGAGAACTTATAACCCAAAGATTTGATTGCATCCAATACTTCAGCTGTCTTTGTAAGACCGTGAACTTTGATGCAACGATCTAAAATGTCTCCTAAAGTTCCCTTCTTAACAAGACGGTCAACTTCCAATGCCAAAGCATTTTCTTTCTTGCTTCTATCCACAAAGCCCAAATCCTGGGGAATTGCATCATTAAAGATCAAGCGACCCATCGTGGTGTTAATAATCTGACGAATCGGTTCATTCTTAAACTGACCTTCTCGTCTTACCTTAATAGGTGTATGCAACTTAATCTCATTCAAATCGTAAGCAAGTTTTGCCTCGTCAAAGGAAGAGAAGATCGGTGCATTGTCATAAGGCTCATGCTTATCCAAAGTCAAGTAGTAGCTACCCAATACCATATCCTGAGTAGGAACGGTAATCGGCTTACCATCTTTCGGTGCAAGCAGGTTGTTTGCAGAAAGCATCAACACGCGTGCTTCTGCCTGGGCTTCAGCAGAAAGAGGCACGTGAATTGCCATTTGGTCTCCGTCAAAGTCTGCGTTGTACGCCGTACATACCAACGGATGCAACTTAAGAGCACGACCTTCTACCAAAACAGGTTCAAATGCCTGAATACCCAATCTGTGGAGAGTAGGTGCACGGTTCAGCAAAACGGGATGTTCCTTAATAATTTCTTCCAAAATATCCCAAACTTCAGAACGCACACGATCTACCATCTTACGTGCACTCTTGATATTTTGCGCCTTACCGTCGTTAACCAGCTTCCGCATTACGAAAGGCTTAAACAATTCAAGTGCCATTTCTTTGGGAAGTCCGCACTGATAAATCTTCAACTCTGGGCCAACCACGATAACGCTACGACCGGAATAGTCCACACGCTTACCCAACAAGTTCTGACGGAAACGACCTTGCTTACCGCGAAGCATATCAGAAAGAGACTTAAGGGGTCTTGTGCCGGGACCGGTTACAGGACGACCTCTGCGACCGTTATCCATTAAAGCATCTACAGCTTCTTGAAGCATTCTCTTCTCGTTTCGAACAATAATGTCCGGAGCACGAAGTTCTTGCAAACGACGCAAACGGTTATTTCTGTTAATAACACGGCGATACAAATCGTTTAAATCAGAGGTGGCAAAACGACCGCCATCCAACTGTACCATAGGACGAAGATCCGGAGGAATAACCGGAATCACATTCAAAATCATCCACTCAGGCTTATTATGAGACTGACGGAAAGCTTCAACAACCTCTAAACGCTTCAGAAGACGCATCTTCTTTTGGCTGATGGTCTGACCACCCTTCTCTTTCTCGGCTTCCGTGAGTTTATCAATCTCTGTGCGAAGCTCTTCAGCAAGAGAATCCAACTCTACATCATGCAAAAGCTGTTGGATTGCCTCTGCACCCATCTGCGCGGTAAAACGGCTTGTGCCGTAAGCTTCCAAAGCTTCTCGATACTCTCTTTCGTTCAAAACTTGCTTATATTCCAAAGCTGTAGAACCGGGATTGGTTACAACGTAAGCTGCAAAATAGAGAACTTTCTCTAAAGCTCTGGGTGCCATATCCAAAATCAAGCCCATACGGCTTGGAATGCCACGGAAGAACCAGATATGAGAAACAGGCGCCGCCAATTCAATATGACCCATACGGGTACGGCGAACCTTGGAGCTGGTAACCTCTACGCCACACTTATCACAGACAATGCCTCTGTAACGATTCTTCTTGTACTTTCCGCAATGGCACTCGCCATCCTTCATAGGTCCAAAGATACGTTCGCAGAAGAGACCATCCTTCTCCGGCTTCAAAGTTCTATAGTTAATCGTTTCCGGCTTCTTAACCTCGCCGTGAGACCATTGTAAAATCGTTTCCGGAGAAGCAAGTCCGATCTGAATTGAATCAAAATTATTAAAATCTACCATTTCAGCACCCTCCTATTACGCATCCACTTCGCCGTCTGTTTCGGTCGCTGCCGGTACAAACGCCTGAGGATCCAGATTGTCAGCATTCGCTTCGAACTCATGCTCATCTGCGCCTAATTCATCGTCATACAGCACATCATCGCCGTCTTCCGTATCATAGGCGGAAACAATCTCACCATTCTCATCCATGAAGGACTGGAAGTCAGGATTAAATACATCTTTCTTAATTCTGTACTTATCCGGATTCTTAATATAATCTTCTTCTGTCTCCTTAAGCGGAATTTCGGTATCGTCGTCGGAGAAAATCCGTACGTCCAGCGCAAGGCTCTGCAATTCCTTCACCAACACTTTGAAGGATTCCGGAATGCCCGGTTCTGGAACATTCTCGCCCTTTACGATTGCCTCGTAGGTCTTTACACGACCGATGGTATCGTCGGACTTGATTGTAAGGATTTCCTGCAAGGTGTAAGCAGCACCGTAAGCTTCCAATGCCCAAACCTCCATCTCACCGAAACGCTGACCGCCGAACTGAGCTTTACCGCCCAGAGGTTGCTGTGTAACAAGAGAGTATGGACCGGTAGAACGTGCGTGGATCTTGTCGTCAACCAAGTGATGCAACTTAAGGTAATACATATAACCAACTGTAACCGGGTTGTCGAACGGCTCACCGGTACGACCATCGTACAGCACCGTCTTGCCATCGGGGCTCTTGCCTGCCATCTTCAAGGTTTCAATAATATCTTCCTCGGAAGCACCGTCAAATACAGGAGTTGCTATCTTCCAACCCAAAGCCTTTGCAGCATAACCCAAATGAACTTCAAGAACCTGTCCAATGTTCATACGGGAAGGTACGCCCAAGGGGTTCAATACGATTTCAAGCGGCGTGCCGTCAGGAAGGAACGGCATATCTTCTTCCGGTAAAATGCGGGATACAACACCCTTATTACCGTGACGTCCTGCCATCTTATCACCAACAGAAATCTTACGTTTCTGTGCAATATAGACGCGAACCATACGGTTTACGCCGGGGGCCAACTCATCGTCATTCTCTCGGGTGAATTCCTTCACGTCTACGACAACACCGTATTCACCGTGGGGTACACGAAGAGAAGTGTCACGAACGTCTCTGGATTTCTCACCGAAAATAGCGCGAAGCAAACGTTCCTCCGCAGTCAGCTCCGTCTCACCTTTCGGTGTAACTTTACCAACCAGAATATCGCCTGCCCGAACCTCAGAACCTACGATAATTACACCGTTGGCATCCAAGAACTTAAGCGCATCATCGCCTACGTGAGGAATCTCACTGGTAATTTCTTCAGGTCCTAACTTGGTATCCCGTGCTTCACATTCATATTCCTCAATGTGAATAGATGTGTACGCATCTTCTTTAACCAGTTTCTCGCTAATCAAAACAGCGTCCTCGTAGTTATAACCCTCCCAGGTCATAAAGCCAATCAAGGTGTTACGACCCAGTGCGATTTCGCCTTTATCCGTAGAAGGACCGTCTGCAATAACGTCACCTTCCTCAACCCATTCATCGTGCTTAACAACAGGACGTTGGTTGATACAGGTTGCCTGGTTTGAACGAAGGAACTTTAACAGGTTGTAACGATCTTCGGTGCCGTCTGCACGAACAATAGTAATATAACGGCCGGTTACATCCTTTACACGACCTGCGTGCTTTGCAAGCACAACTGCGCCGGAGTCTTTTGCAGCTTTATACTCGATGCCGGTTGCAACAATAGGAGACTGTGTCTTCAAAAGCGGAACTGCCTGACGTTGCATGTTAGAGCCCATCAGCGCACGGCTGGCGTCGTCGTTCTCCAAGAACGGAATCATTGCAGCAGCAACAGAAACAACCTGTTTTGGGGAAACGTCCATATAGTCTACACGGTCTGGTTCAACTTCGATAAACTGATCCCGGAAACGGCAAACAACCTTCTTATTTAAGAAGTGACCATCCTCATCCAAAGGCTCATTGGCCTGTGCCACAATGTACAGATCTTCTTCGTCTGCCATTAAATAGTCAATGCGACTTGTAACCGCATGCTTGTCTTTATCGTATTTTCTGTACGGTGCCTCAATGAAGCCGTACTCATTGATTCTCGCGTAGGTGCTCAAAGAGCCGATCAAACCGATGTTCGGACCTTCAGGCGTCTCAATAGGACACATTCTTCCATAGTGAGAATAGTGAACGTCGCGCACTTCGAAAGTTGCGCGGTCACGGTTCAAACCGCCGGGACCCAGCGCAGAAAGTCTTCTCTTATTTGCAAGCTCTGCCAATGGGTTCGTCTGGTCCATAAACTGGGACAACTGGCTGGAGCCAAAGAATTCTTTAATCGCCGCAGTTACAGGACGTGTATTCACAAGGGCCTGCGGTGTAATAACCTCTCTGTCCTGCATAGCCATTCTCTCGCGAACAATTCTCTCCATTCTGGAAAGACCGATACGGAATTGATTTTGAAGCAATTCACCTACACTGCGAATTCGGCGATTTCCCAAATGGTCGATATCATCCGTATGACCCAAATCGTAGTTTAAGTTCAAGATGTAGCTGAAGGATGCAATAATATCATCCTTGGTAAGGTGTTTCGGCAACAAATCATGGATACGCAATTCAATTTCCCGTTTAAGCACTTCCTCGTCGCCTTATGCAACTTCCAGAATTTCTTTCAAAACAGGGAAATAAACACGCTCCGTAATGCCAAGCTCCGTCACATCAAAGGATACGTATTTGGTAATATCTACTGTATTATTACCGATTACTTTAACCGGACGATAGGGAGTATTAATAAGCACTTGGTTTACGCCGGCATCTTGAATCGCTTCTGCCAACGCTTTGGAAAGGACGTCTCCCGCCTTTGCAAGAACCTCACCGGTGGCAGGATCAACCACGTCACCCGCAAGTTCTTTCCCATCAATTTGAGCGAACAAAGAAAGTTTCTTATTAAACTTATAACGACCAACCTTCGCAAGGTCATAGCGCTTTGCGTCAAAGAACATACCGTACAGAAGCGCACGGGAGTTGTCTGCCAAGGCAGGCTCGCCGGGACGAAGCTTTCTATAGATCTCCATCAAAGCTTCCTCTTCACCCTTCAAAGTATCTTTTTGTAATGTATTGATCAAGCGCTCATCAATAATCAAAAGCTCATCCTGACCTTCTGCATACTGTGGCGCAAGCTCGTCCTTGCGAACAGAGAATAATTCCAAAATATCGTTATCTTCGCCGTAGCCCAATGCACGGAACAGAACAGTCGCCGGCATCTTCCGGTTCCGGTCAATACGAACGTTAATTACATCGCTGTAATCAATTTCATACTCTAACCAAGCGCCACGGTTGGGAATTAAGGTAGATGCAGTGATATACTTACCCTTCGCCTTGTCAAAAGTCTTTTCGTAATACGCACCGGGAGAACGAACCAATTGGCTGACAATAACACGCTCGGCACCATTCATAATGAACGTACCGTTATCTGTCATTAACGGGAAATCGCCGAAATAGAGCACGTCTTCCTTCATCAGACCTGTCTCTTTATCAATTACACGCACACGAACCTTAAGGGGTGCCGCGTAAGTTGTATCCCGCTCTTTACACTCTTCAATTGTGTAAGTTGTGTCTTTCTCCAGATAATAATCCACGAACTCCAGCATTAAATTGCCGGCGTAATCGGTGATGGGGGAGATATCTTTGAACACTTCTCTGAGGCCTACTTCCAAGAAGTTCTTATAAGAATCCTTCTGGACCGCTATCAGATTGGGCATTTCAAGAATTTCCTGAATTCTCGAGTAGCTCATTCGTTCATTCCGACCATACTTGACCGCATGTACCATAATAGATGATCACCTCATATGATTTGTTAAATCGTTGTTTCCCTCTTGCAAACCACCACATCTTGTGGTAAAATGCGCTTAGTTCACAAAGTGGTTTGTATCCTCTCTGATGCCTCTCAAAAGGGCATACTTCCACCATAAGAGATTACAACGCAGTATGTTATTATATCAATACCCCGTCAAGAAGTCAACGGGTATTTTCCAATTTTTTATAAAATATTTTTAAGCAGTCCAAAACCGAAAGGTGATGTATTTTTTTGAAAGCACAACAACTGACCGTTCTGCTCAAACCCGCATCCGGGCTTTGTCAATTATCCTGCCGTTACTGTTTCTACAAAGAACTGGCACAAACAGGGACCGCTTCTTTAAAGATTATGCAACCGGAAACGGTGAAGGCCTTAATTTCCAGGATTGTCGACAGTTTACAAGAAGGCGGACAAGTTACGTTTGCTTTCCTGGGAGGCGAACCGCTCCTTGCGGGGATAGACTTCTATAAAAACTTCTTCACCTGTGTAGAAGATGCGGGAATTCGTGCCACTTATTTATTTCAAACAAACGGTTTAGCTTTATGCGCCCCGGGAACAGGCGATGCGTTCGTTCAACTTCTGAAAGAGCGACGTTGTTTGGTGGGGCTGTCTGTAGACGGCGATCGCATTTTACACGATGCCAACAGAATCGATGCAACGGGAGCCGGGACTTTTGATTTCGTAATGCAGGCGTACAAAAAACTGAGACACGCCGGGGTAGACGTAAACTTTCTGACCGTCTTGTCCAAGAAAGTGCTCTCCCATCCTAAGCAACTTTATAACTTTTATAAAAAGGCTGGAATCAAGCACGTACAACTCATCCCCTGTTTGCCGCCGTTGAACGAAATCGACGAAACCGAGACGCGGAAGCGGAGAGATTTGTTGGCACCTTTTTGGATCCGGTTTTACGATTTATGGAGGCAGGATTTTCAAAACGGCAAACCGCCTTTTGAAGTGCGGGAATTCCATGCAATTCTCCGGGCTCTGCAAGGATTGGCAGCGGATACCTGTATATTCCCGGGAAAATGCAGCCCGCAATTAATTGTAGAAGCCGACGGAAGCCTGTATCCTTGTGATTTTTACGTGCTGCCCCAATACCGTACCGGCTCTGTTCTGACCGACACGTTAGAGGATACGTTACGTTCTTCCGGCATGCTCCGTTTTGCCAAAGACAATCCGCCCCTGCCAACCCAGTGTAAACATTGTATCTACAAGGGATTATGCAGCGGCGGATGCAGAAGGATGCGTCATATTTGGCATCCGGATTGGGATGATTGCCCTATGAAATTATTTTTAGATCATATTCGCCGTTATTGACACTGCATTTTCTTCAATCTGCAAATCACAACCCCGCTTACGGCAATGAGTAGCAATACGATGCTCATTCCGAACAGGACTCCATTGTCTCCTGTAGTAGGATTTCCGGAAGGTGTTTGCGTAGGTGCCACCGACGCGGTGATCTGCGGTGTGTTGGTAGGTTGTTCGGAAGGTGCCTCCGATGGCGTAACAACAGGCGTCGTAGACGGAGTTGGTGCTACAGCCTTCTTATGGAACGTAATCTGTGAAACAGCTACCGCATTCGTCGTGCCCATATACGCCAAATACACAGGTCCATTATACGCAGAATTTAACGTTAAAGTAACGGTCTCTGCCGTGCGGAAATCCGCTTTTGCGCCAATCTCTTTCGCCGCAGATAAAGACCAGGATGCCAATTTATTCACACCGGACTGTTCTACTTGTTTGTTCTCCGTAGTATCCAGTGCGCCGGTAGAAGTCACGGCAAAATTCACACTGCCCGCAGCCAAAGTCCGGGCATTTCCATAAGCCGCATCCCACCAAGTAATGGACACGCTGTCATATTTACTTAAATCAATGGTGCCAAGATTTAAGGCCATGCCACCGCTACTTCTAAAATACACAAAAGTATCCATGCCGGGGAAACACCGTTTTGTGCTTTCTCCGCCGGTCAAAAGTCCTAAATTACCATTGCCAAACTTCGTTGTTCCGGAAATATCCAGTTTCAAATCCTTTGTATATACCTTAATCTCGTCGTAATAGGTATCCACCACGTTGCGATGACCAAACGCCACACGACCTTCCACGGCAACCAATGCATTAGAAACCGTCAATTTGGATTCTCCCGCGGCATCCAATACAACAACGTCCTTATAATAAGAAGCATGAATCGGTTTATCCGTAGCAGTGGATACGGTTTCATACGTATCCTGGTCATACGTGGTAACGCCGCTGTAGGTAACCGTCGCCTTCTTAACACCATCAATGTAGAATTCAACTGCACCTGCCCCGTTATCATAACAGGTATAGGTATGGAAGGCTGTTGTCAGCGTTCCCTCTCCCTGGGCATAAACGGGAAGAAGAACCGCTTTCGTATTTACGTGTTTTCCTTTCGCGGAATCGTACTGCTTAACAGAAACCTGAATTTGATCGTCATCATAAACACGGAAATAAATGCCGCTGCCGCCCACGCCGGAACCGGCGCCGGAACCGTCAGATTCATACCAATTAAGGACCGTACCGTTTCTCTTAAGAACCTGGGTGCCGCGAACAAATAAATAGTTATGTCCCCGTTCACCGAATTTGCCTCGATAAGAAACCGCATAGGCTTCCGACGGACCAAAATACATATTTTTCAGCTCAACGGAAGAATATTTATCAAACTTTGCATATTCTCCATTGGTATCTGCGGCTGCGGTAGCGGTTCCGCCTCCTGCCAGAAGGATGGACCAATCCTCCGCAAAGGATGTCTCTGCGATTGCGGTTCCCGCTGTATCCCCATCAAAGTTATACGTTGCCAAGACGTTCATCTGGGCAAGAATATCAGAAATAGACGAGGCGCCGCCCGTAGTGCTGGCCAAAACAGCCAGCACACCGGACAAGCCGATTATTAAAGCAAAACAAACCAACCGAAGAAACAAGCGATTTCTACTTCTCATGTTTATAACCTCCATTTTACGATTTCTTAACTTTCTTTCTGACAATTAAGATAACTGCAATCGCTATAATAGCCGCAGCACCCAAACATACTACAATCCAAATCCATCCATTCTCCCCTTGCTCATCATTTTGTGTTTGGGAAGCAGGGACGGTTGCAGAAGGCTTCGCTGTGTGTATCTCCCCGTCAGGCGTTACCTCGGGCGTACTTTCCGGAGACGCATCGGGAAGTTCCGATTCTATTGCCATAGAAACCTTTAAATTATCCACTAAGTTTGTTGTGCCGTTCATTTTACGAAAGGCGAAGGCAATGGTTCCCTCGCAGGACAATCTTGAATTGGTCACAGTACCCAAAACCGTTCCGTATGCATCGCGAACCGTCACGTTCTTATAGAAATCATACAGCGTATCATCATAGTCATCCGCATACTGTGTAGGCTCCGCATACGCTACCGTCGCAAACAAACTGCCGTCCAAATAGTACTTAATCGTTCCGTTTCCGTCGTCATAAATCGTGTAAGCATGGATGCCTGTAGCAATCTCTTGATCCACGGGAATGTTAATAACCCGGGAGGCAATATGAATACCGTCTTGCTCGTAGGTTTTGACGACCAATGCAAGCGTACTGTCACTGTTTCCCTTTGTTAGTGCGATACCGCTGGCGCCCATACTGGAAACAGCGCCGGAAGCCGCTCCGCCATTCTCCGTATACCAGTCTTTCTCATACCAACCAATTGCGGCTTCCTTCCACGCCGGATTGTCCCGAATTACCGGTTCCGTGCCCCGGACGTAGAAATAAAACTGAGAAGAACCAAGCTGGGCATCAAAAGAGAATACGTAGGCCCGATTCTCCATCACGTCTAAATATTGCGCCTGGAAATAATTGGTGTCATCAATCTTGCCGCCTATGGTGCCATCCTCTTTTTGATAAGCGATAAAGTACTGCCCCCGTTCAACACCCCAGTACGTGTTGAATTCGCCCATAATACTGCCGTCCGTAAGCGGATCTTCATCTTCAAAATCAATTAAACTGGAAAGTTCCAATCCGTCAATATCTTTCCACTGCTCCACAGGCGGCTTTGCCTGCTCCGTGGTTTTCTTAAAGACAATCTTGGAAACAACGATGGCATCTAAAGTCGGACTGCCGTTATTATCGCGAATAATCGGCCCATACGCCAGAAATACGTTGCCCGAATAAGTAGAATCAATGGGAATTCGCACGATTTGCTCGCCGGAAGCCCATCTTCCTGCCGGTGCACTTAAATTCTTTCTCGCCAGAATATTTACGGTGTCGATGGGGGTGATCCCTTCGTTTTTGTTGCCTGTAGCAACGGCACCGTTAGAGGTCAAAGCAAGATAGGATTTGCCGGTGGAATTACTAAAAACAGCGCTGGCACTGGATCCTACGTTCAAAACCACTTCGCTGTACTTGGAAAGATCCATATTGCCCAAAGAAATATAGCCGCACCCGCCCGCAAATTGCAATACGTAGGCACCCTCCGGATAAAGGGCCTCCGGATATCCGTCCCGAAGGGTAACCGAACCGGATTCGCCTGTCAAACTTTCTATATCTACTTCCAAATCCGATTCTGCGCCCATAATATTTCCGGAAAGCACAACTAAAGACAACATCAAAACAACTATCAAACAAAAAGAAAAAAGTCCTCGCCTAGTCATCACACGCATAACCCAAACCTCCTCTTAATAATTCCGGTCAATATATTCAATCAAATCCTGTACGTAATTTGTCATAATCGCAGTATCTCTCCCCTGGGAGAATTCTTCAAATACCCGCAACCGCTCGTCTTTGCTGATGAGTTCTCTTTCTAAAGAGCCGGCATGTTTGCGCAGATAGAAATAGGGACCCGTCTTGCCAAATCGAGACAACATTTCCGCTTGGATTTGTGCCACCATTTCCGCCGGCATTTTGTACGCAAAAGCAAACGCTTCATAACAACCGGTCTTACAAATACACGTGTAAATCTGCGTCCATTCTTGCGCAGGATTCATTTTATCCATAATAAAGAACGCCTTACCCTCGCATACTTGCAAGACTTCCTCTAAAGTGGGAATCTGATAATCCGTAACCGCATCCGACCGAAACTTGCGTCCCGCCTTTAACCGAAGCACCTTCAGCTGTTCATACGTCCAATCGCAAAGATAATCGGATTCAGGAAGACCGTTCTTCCCTTTCTTAAATTCCCAGTCCGTACTTTGATGCAACGTCTCCCAATGCATCAAAACAATTCGTTTATCTTTCGTGTATCGGAAATCCAATTCCATAACATCCGCACCCATCCGGATAGAACTGATAATGGCTTCTATGGAATTCTCCGGGTAATAGTCCCCTCCGCCCCGATGCGCCCAACACATGGGTCGATTTGCTTTCGGGAAAGAGGCTTTCTTTTCTTCATAATCTAAAAATCTGGCAGGGGGTGTCCACAAATATTTCCATACAGGTACGAAAACCGTGCAATCCCGTACGTATTCTTCTCTTTCGGGAAAAACAAATTCAGAGGCAAGTTCCGCCACGGTATACAGCTGTACCTCCGCCATACGTTTTTGTATAAACGAAAGTGCCAAATACAACATTTCACCGCAGCTTGTACGCACCCGCAGTCCATCGATTTCGCAGGAAATCGCGTACCCTTTCTTTTGGGCGGATAAGTCGGCGGTAGGACAAAGAATAACCTCCACAGGAATTTGTGCAAGCAACCCGGCGCATAACTCGCTATATTCTTTTGGGTCATTGTTCTCAATATAAAGTGTGTGTAAATCTTGAATCAAACCCTCATCTCCTTTGTTAAAAATATTTTAACTTTTAGAGATTTCAATGTCCAATTCCGTTTTTCTTTTGTTAGTATTACAAGAATTTATATCTTCGTAAATTTGCTTCAATTCGCCGAAGAGATCCGGATAAGCAAAGCCGGGCCGACAAATAAAGTGAATACTCCGATCCATGTTCAGCCCTTCTAATGGCAATGCCACCAACTTCCCTTCATTAATTTCAGCTTGGCAGGCAGCTTCCTGTAAAATGGAGATACCCACGTCCCCTTCTACCAATTGTTTAATCATTTTCATACTATTGGTTTCGACTACCACGTTTAAATCATCCGCAGTCAGCGCGTGTTTTTGAAGCTCCTCGTCCAAAATCCGCATAGCAAAATTATCTTTATAACATAAAATCATTTTTTCTTCACGAAGGCGGGCAAAGTCTACAGAAGTTGCTTTTGCCAAAGGATGCCGCGCCGATACAACCACTCGGCTTTTGTCCATGCATAAAGGATACGTCGGGAACCCCTCCGGCGCAGGATAATTAATCAGCACCCAGTCCAGCTCATAATCCGTCAGTTTCTTAATAAGCGTCTTCCTGGAATCACACGAAATATCCAAGGTGACCTCCGGATGTTTCTTGCAATAGGCCGCCATCATATTCGACAAAATATATTCCGCCAAAGTTACGGTAACACCAATCGAAAAATGGGACGGTTCTTCCATCACCGTGCGCATGGCAGACAAAAAGGAATTCTCCATAACCCTGGATTGTTCGGCGTATTCTGCAAGCAATCCACCGGCTTGTGTGAGTTGCAAACTCTTACCGTTCTTCTCAAAAATACGGATTCCGTATTCGTTCTCCAGTTGCTTAATATGGTGGCTGATAGCAGGCTGTGTCAGCGCAAGCTCTTGCGCTGAATGAGTATAATTCTTCGTTTGCACCACGCTAAGCAACGTTTTAAATCGAATGTCCATTTGGCGACGTTCCCCCTTTATATTTTCTGCTTTTCTTCCAGCTGCTTCTTTGCTGCCCAATGCCTTCCTACAGCACAGAACGGATCTCCTTCTTGAAGCAGAATCTCCAACAGTCTGGTTCTCAACGTTTCCAAAATCTCTTCACAAGCCGGGTCATGAATTCGGTTCTTCGTCTCCCACGGATCTTCCTTTAGCGCATACAGCTCATCCGTATCCGTCGGGTTCCAAATATACTTCCATGCATCAGTTTTGATACATCGCTGCGTAAATAAACCAAACTGAGCCCCATTTAAAGTAGACACCGCTTCTTGCCGCAGAGAATCCTCCCCGGACAATACGGAAATCAAGCTAACCCCGTGCAGGTCTTTCCCGGTAGATTCGATTTGATTTAAATCCATTAACGTAGGCCCCAAATCCAAATTGTGCACCGTATAGGCTCCGGTGGAAGCAGGAACGTGGGCACAAAGCCCCTTTGCAGGCTTAATCAGCAAAGGCACGTGGGTTACGTCCTCATAAAGTACATAATGTTTATCGAACATCTTATGGTTGCCGCACATATCGCCGTGATCAGCGGTAACAATAATCGTAGTGTCCTCATAAACCCCCAATTCTTTCAGTTGCCCTACAATCTCACCGATGTGATAATCCAGTTCTGTAACTTGCGCATAGTATTTCCGAACAATGGGTTCCCAATCCGCCCAAGAGCGGTGTTCGTTATTCCAGTTATGAACCTGCTGGCGTTGAATATAAGGCTTATCCGCAAGAGAATCGTCAAAGCCCCCCCATTTCTCCGCCCGGTCGTACCC
>JAZRHX010000350.1:0-1211 GCA_045644985.1 Clostridia bacterium
TATATTGAAGAAAACCGTGTTATGATGACTTTTGAAATGCCACTGAATGAAGTCATTTATGATTTTTTTGATTCATTAAAATCAAGAACAAGAGGCTATGCCTCTTTAGATTATGAAATGCTTGGATATCGAAAGTCTAAATTGGTTAAATTAGACATCTACTTAAATGGCACAGTGGTTGATGCATTATCTTTTATTGTACATGAAGAAAAAGCATATTCCAGAGGAAGACGTATTGCGGAGAAGCTCAAAGACGTAATCCCAAGACATCAATTCGAAGTACCGATTCAAGCATGTATCGGCGGGAAAATTATCGCCCGTGAGACGGTTAAAGCATATCGTAAAGACGTACTTGCAAAGTGTTACGGTGGCGATATTACCCGTAAGAAGAAACTCTTAGAAAAACAGAAAGAGGGCAAGAAACGTATGCGTCAATTTGGAAATGTAGAAGTTCCTCAAGAAGCTTTTCTTACGGTACTTAAATTGGACAGCAATAATTAAAATGATGCAAAACGCCGGCCTTTATATTCATATACCTTTTTGTGTTCAAAAGTGTCTATACTGCGATTTTTTGTCTTATTCAAATCAATTCGAACAAGTTTCGCCGTATATTGATGCTGTCTGTAAAGAATTAGAAGCCCGTAGATGTGCCTGCAAGGATTTAGTATTTGATACGATTTTCATTGGTGGGGGGACCCCATCTTGTATTGAACCGTTTTATATTGACAAAATTATTCAAAAAGCAAAACAAGTATTGAATTTTACAGAATTCCCAGAAATTACACTGGAAATGAATCCCGGAACAATAAAAGACGGAATGTTGAAACTTTATCAAAACATTGGGATTAACCGCGTAAGTGTAGGTGTTCAATCCGCATCGGACCGTTTATTGAAAAATATTGGTAGAATCCATCAGATAGCGACTGCATATGATACGGCAGTTCAACTGCATGAAAACCATTTTACAAATATAAACTTTGATTTTATAACAGGTATTCCGGGCATTTTAGGGGAACGAGCGGAAGATTTAAAGGACACAATGGAGAATATTGAATTTATCTCCCGGTCCGGTGCGACACACGTAAGTGTTTATAGTATGATCACAGAACCC
Source organism: Clostridia bacterium (assembly GCA_045644985.1). GTDB lineage: Bacteria > Bacillota > Clostridia > UBA1212 > UBA1255 > RGIG9099. The sequence continues at coordinate 1,112 of JAZRHX010000350.1, forward strand.
GGCACACCCTTATATCGTTTGACGGAAGCAGGGAAGGTGACTGCTTGTAATGAGGAATTAGAACGTTTGATGTATCACGAGATGCGCAAGAGATTAACAA
>JAZRHX010000351.1:0-3194 GCA_045644985.1 Clostridia bacterium
AACGGCACTGACTTTCCTATCGCTACCGCCTGCGTCAAAACCGATACGGCATCCGTCTAAATGACGACCAATAGGAGCAGCTGCAGACTTATCCTCGGGGGCATCTGCCAAAGAGCAAACTTCTACTTGGAACTTCTGCTCGTATACACGCTCCATAAAGTGCACGTCGAAATCACGAAGGCCGCCGTCGGTGTAGGCTTCTTTAATCTTGTTTCCAACAACTTCGCTGCCCGCAATAATAATCTTATAGCCACCGGCAACCCAAAGCAAAGACTTGGCAATTCTTTCCACAAAACGGAAGTTCTCCTCGTCGTGACCAGTATTGTCTTTGTATATCCGAGTCTTATATGTAGAGGTATATCCCTTATTTCTTTCAATGGCAATCACAATATCTTGACCATCTTTCTTGGCGTTCTCCCGCATTTCCCGACACACAAGGGCAAGGGGCTGGAACTGAGGGTCTAATTTCGCATTGACTTTAAGCTTCATATTTGATATCTCCTTTAATAATAGTTTTCTTTACTTCAAAATCGCCGTCTGTAATCACAATATCGGCGTCTTTCCCGATTTCCAGCGATCCTTTCCGGTCTGCAACACCGATGGCTGTAGCCGGATTCAAAGATGCGCAGTTGACACACTCATACAAGGGAATATTGGAATTCTTGTATACGTTCCATACGCCGTGATTTAAGTGAAGTACGCTGCCTGCTACCGTGCCGTCTTCCAATCGGCAAACAATGCCTCTGTAAATAATCTTGGCGCCGCCTAATGTGTACTCCCCGTAAGGAAGGCCGCCTGCGGGCAAACAGTCTGTAATAAAGCAAAGCTTTCTGCCTTTCAGCTTCCACAGCAGATTGTAGAAACTCTTGTCCACGTGGAAGGTATCCACAATCAGCTCTACGCTTACGTCTGCATTGAGGGCAGCGGATACAACGCCGGGAGCGCGGTGTGCCAGGGGCGTCATAGCGTTAAAAAGGTGGGTTACGTGTTTCACGCCTGCGTTTACACTGGCCATAGCCGTATCGTAGTCGGCAGATGTGTGGCCCATGGAAACTACCACGTCTGTATCTTTGCAAATCTCCCGAATGGCGGCGAAATCGTTCTCGTCCGTTTCCGGTGCCAGCGTAATGGTCTTAATAATATCTGCATATTCTTTGACAAAAGCGGCATCCGGCTTCAAAATATATTTCGGATCCTGGGCGCCTTTCTTGCTTTCGCTGATGAAGGGACCTTCTGCGTGGCAACCTAAGATTTCACTGCCTTCCCAGGTCTTACTCTCTTCTTTCAACGCACGGCAAACTTCCAAGGCTTTCCGAATGACTTTCATATCCACGGTCATGGTGGTGGGCAAGTAGCCGGTAACACCGTTTCCAAGCAATCCTTTGGAAATGGTACGGATGCTATCTTCCTCTCCGTCACAAACGTCTTTGCCTAAATAGCCGTGAATATGCATATCAATAAGACCAGGAGAAACGTAGCCGCCTTCTGCGTCAATGACGTCAGCGTCTGCCGGAATTTTGTCCGCAGGTACAATCCCTTCTACCACATCCGAATAGAGCAATGCACAATCTGCCACAATGCGGTCCTTTAAAATAATCTTACCGTTAACAATCGCCTTCATTTTATCCTCCGAGAATAAAAATTATATGGATAATATTGTAGCAAATATGGGGTGGAATTTCAATCGCAACAATTGACTAGTTTATACTTCAGTCCCTCAAAATACGCTGCAAACCCTTCGTCATTGGGATGCAGGCACAAATCCGCATAGTATTTTTCATCCTGCGGCACAAAGGAGAATCCGTCAATGACATAAACGTGCTCAAGATCCGCCACTTGCGTGCGAATCAGGGCATCCACGTCTCGAAACGCACCAAAAGGCCGTGTTTCCTCCAAATCCTTGCGCCAAATGGGCGTAAGGGCATAAATCGGCGTCTCGGGGTAATTTTCACGCAAATTCCGGTAAAACATGCGGCAATTATTTGTAAGTTCTTCTCTCGTACATTTGTTCCAATCATTGGTGCCATATGCCACCGTAATGTAGTCCGGTTCAAAATCCTCCCGGTTCTCCGCCAAGCCCGGCCAGAAGATTTCGCCGCCGATAGCTTTGTTATATTCTTCTGCATCCAAGAAGTCCGCAAGTTTGGAAATATATTTATTGCCGGGCCGCAAAGCATCGTACCCGTGAGTAATAGAATCCCCAAAGCAAAGGATCTTCTTCGTCGGTTTAACAGGATCTACAAAAACACCGTCATCCAGTTCTAACGCTTTCAACGCCACTTGCACCGACCAAGGGAAGTAAACGCAAACTTCTTTCTCTCCTTCTCCCAGTTGAAACGTTTTGGAGAAAGCACCCAAGGAAAATTCCATTTTAGTGTAATCGTAGGGTAAATTCATGCCGGTAAAATTATCCAAACTGTCTACCATTTTACCGTCTACAAATACATCGAAGGAGAAATAACTGCGACTGCAGCCCGGACTGACCGTCACAAACAACAAAAGCGTCCGGCTGTCGGTGCGAAAACGAAGGCGCACCCCGGAGGTAGAAAATGTTTTAATATAAAAATCTTGGTTGCGTGCTTTGTAAAGTTCTTCTTGCTGCCGAGTAAAACGGTAGAAATGCACACCGTCCGCTTGTTGCTCAACCCGAGCAGCGCCTAAAGTAATGGCTTCAATTTGAGAGAAATTCAGTTGCATCGCATACACCACCTCATGGGACATTATAGCATATCGCAGACATCTTTCATAGAATTTTTCTTTTGCAATCCGCCCGTTGTCAGCCACACGCGTCAGTCTCATAGCCAAAGACACGAAGTACAAGTCTTTCCGAGTTCTTTGGGATGCAAGCCCAAAAAGATACCTCCTTTGAAAATGCGAAAAAGCCGTTCCCTACTGGGTTTATAAAAGAAGAATGACACTCAAAATGGAACCGGTCTGAACACCCGGTTTTCTTTACTTTTTGTATTATAAACAAAACGTTAGAAATTGGATAATAAATATCTTTCCGCCTCAGCGCACCACAACCCGTTATTTTGCTTAACAATATTGGAAAGCATTTGAAAGCGGGCATCGGACTCTCCCATTTTTTCAAAATCATCAATCGCTATTAAAGGTAAATTGATGTGTGTATATATCAGCTTTTTACCTCCCGGTATTTCGGGCAAACGAAGTGTGGTGTCAATTGCCGCATCAAT
>JAZRHX010000352.1:0-1726 GCA_045644985.1 Clostridia bacterium
TAATTGAAATAACCCAAATTAAACGTAAGGTAAATTTCCTTCCCCTCGCCGTCAGCTCTTTCGTAGAAACAACTGGTGTCTTCAATCAGCTTTGCCGCTTGTGGGTCCGGGTAATAAGTCACTTTGTCCGGATCGGCAGTATCCCGCACCATACTGGTGTACCACCACATAGAGGACTGGGACAAGCCGGCATATTCAGAGAAATTAATCTGCGGCTTAACAACCGGCGTAGGCGCAGGTGTCGCTGTCACGGTGGGTACCGGTGTCTTCGTAGATGTGGGCGGTGCCGTTACAGGAGAGCGAGTAGGGCCATTCAGTGTAGTGTCGCTTCCCGGTCCTGCGAAAGCCTGTGACAGGATCAAAACCGTAACAACAACAAATAAAATAAAAAGCGAAATTACATGACTCTTTCTCATCTTAAATCTCTCCTTCAAAGTTCAAAGCCTTCATTGATTATAACAAAAGAAAAACAAAATAACAACCTGCCGATCAGCCCTTAAGCCGATCTGCAAAATATGTTTCTATTACTCGATTAACTACAGGAAACGCATTACCGCCAAACACACCGTGTTCAAGAACAACAGAAATAGCAATCTCCGGATCATCTGCCGGCGCATAGCAAATCAGCACACCATGGGAACTTTGTCCCAAATCTTCCAATCCCGTTTCCGGCGTACCGGTCTTCGCAGCCACAAAACCTTTAGGCAAAGATACAAAAGCACTCTGCGCTTGAGGACTTTCCGCTACCATCATTTCCATACCGTCTTGTACGATACTCATCATATAAGAAGATACACCCAAATTCACGGAAGTATTTGCTTTATCACTATTATCCCACACAAGCTTTCCATTGCTGCCAATTACGGAATGAATTAAATAAGGCGTCATCAACTGTCCCCCATTGGCAATCGCCGCTGTGTATCGACAAAGTTGGATGGGTGTGAAAAGTGTGTATAGCTGACCAATGGCCGTTTGCGCTGTATCGGAATCACTCCAAATATGGGTCGCATCTTCGACTTTCTCTTGCATCGTTTCAACGTTGCTTCGTGAGCCTGTATACTCGCTGATTTCAATGCCGGATTTCTCTCCAAGTCCAAACTTTTGAAACCAAGCATCCATAGCATCAATACCAAGACGAATGCCGGCTTGATAGAAATAAATGTTACAAGAATGGGCAATGGCCGTTCTAAGTGCCACGTTCCCGTGATAGTACAAGCAGGAGTGGGTCTGTGTTCCAATCGTCATTGTACGATTACAAAGAATCAGTTCTGAGGAAGAAAGTTTACTCTCCATCATTGCTGCAACCGAAACTAAAGGTTTCACCACGGAACCTACCGGGTAAAGGCCTTGCGTGGCACGGTTTAAACTGGGGGATGTAGGATCTTGAAATAAGTCCACAATAGCCTGTTGCGCTTCTTTATCCGTAGAGGGGGCGATGAAAATAGAGTTGTCATAATAGGGATAATTGGCCATAGCCAGGACCTCTCCCGTCTTAACATTCATCACGACAACCGATCCTGCATTGGCATCGCCGAAATTGGTGTAATCATCTTTCCCTGCGGCAATTTTTGTAAGGGTTTCTTCCAACGCACCTACACAAGTCTTCTGTAAATCGTAATCGATTGTAAGATAAACGTCACTGCCGCGAACGGGTGGTGTATACGACTGTGTGCGGACAATTCCGTTCTCATCTCGATAGACAACACGTGTACCGTTAGAACCTCGA
>JAZRHX010000353.1:0-1967 GCA_045644985.1 Clostridia bacterium
GTCCGCTTGCCCAACCTCGTATGGGTCTTGTCCGACAAAGCGCCAAACAAGGGGAGCATAAAGATGGCCAAAATGTTATCTACGGACATAATGGCGTTTGCCGTGAACGTCCGTAGACCAAATAGATTCTCCAAAATATAGGGAATGACCTGGTCGTACACTTGCCAAAATGCCAAAATGGACATAAATGCAAGACCGATGAGAATGGTTCTCTTGTAATTTAATTTCATAAAGCACCTCCGGTGTTGTCTACTAGGTATTATAGGCGGAAAAGGGGAATTATTCAAGGGTTGGCACTTTTTCGTATAAAGTTGCAATTTGTGCCTTTTTACCCCGAAAAACCCAGCCGAAAGTGGAACAAATACGAAAATCTTCAAAAAAAGTGCCACATTTTACCGTGAAATGTGGCACAAATTTATAAATTCTTTGGAAAAGTTCCACGACCGTCAGCCTTTGCGAAGAAAACTTACCCTTCTACCTTCTCCGCGATCCGATTCGCGATCATTTCCATACCGTAATCGCTTGGGTGCAGGCACACACCTTCGTGTTCGAATTCGCCCAAAGCCATGGTAACCTTATCCTCGGCCAAATCATTCAGCCGGCAGAACGTGTAGCCCTTTCGCACGGCCACGTCCTCAAAAGCGCCGTCTAAATCTTCACGAGGCCAGAAATTGTTGGTCACAATCACTTGGCGAGCAGCGCTCGAAAAGAAGCGAATCATATCCTCATAGTAGGGGATACAACTGTTCCTATCGTGCATCTCCGGGTGAATATTCTCCCCGATGCGCACAATCACAATATCCGCGCCGAAATCCCGGGCTCTTTGATAATACGCATCTAATATGGAAGTACCGTCTTCATAGTGACATTCCCAATAAGACACTTGGGCAATTCCGTAGGAGACGGGTCCAAAACGGTCTTCCAGTGAAGCCACAACCCGGTGTACGTAATCATTCTCCGGCTTTGAAGCCGCCATGCCCCAATTTCGGCACCAACCAATATCTTCTTTGTATTCGTGAAACGTAATAGAATTTCCGATAAACAAAACACGGTGTTGGCTGCCCGGCTTTTCGTGGAGCATCACGAAATGGTCGGTAGCCAGTTGTCCTTCTGCCTTTACCGTATTCTTCTTATGGAGTTCCTGCTCTTGCGCCGTCATATCAAAACTCCACCGGGAAAATGATCTCCTGTACGCCGTCTTTGCATACGTAGTGTTTCTCAACACCTAAGGATTTCATGTGTTCATACAGGCGAATGGTCTCGAAAGGTCCTTCGTTATACTGTTGGTTGGGCCAACGGTTCTCCCACAGCCAAATGGGCGTGGTCCACAAGCAGGCCTTGGGCGCGAGCCATGTGTAAATCTCAAAGGCTACGCCGTTGGAACCGTGGTGAGCCATTTGCACAAAATCACACTTCAAATCCGGATGCGCTTCCTTCAAGCGGTAGCCGGACTTCTCGCCAAGGTCGCCTAAGAAAATTACTTTCTGGCCTTCTACGGTCATTAAGTATACAACGCTACTTTCGTTTACAACGTTGTAAGTAATGGAATCGTCGGGCACCAGCATAACTTTAAAATCAACACTGCCCACGCTGAACTTGTCCCCGGGTTGTACCACGGTTACGCGGTCTGCAGGGAGTTTCGCCAGTGCTTCATAAAACTTGGTGTGGGTCACGGTCGTGTTGTTCTCGTACTGTTCAATAATCTCATATTTCAAGAAATTGTGGTATACGTGGCGGATTTTCAATGCTTCCGGCATGTTCAAAACGATCTCGGAAAATGCATCGCAATGGTCACAGTGGCAGTGGGTTTGAATCCATGCATCGATAACGGGTACGTCTAACCCGGAAAGTTCTTTTGCTTTTGCGATTATGTCTGCGGCATTTCGGTCGTATCCGCCGTCAATGACAACTAATTTACCCTCTTTGGTCTTTTAGACGTAAGACATCATCTGGCTGGGATCTATCAA
>JAZRHX010000354.1:0-2298 GCA_045644985.1 Clostridia bacterium
GTAAGCGGCGCTACACCCTCACCGGATAAAAGTTGATGAATCTGAAAAGCTGCCGGCATGGATTTAAGCAAACTATTACGAATAATTCCACGGGAAAATGCTCCCGCCAGCGCGCGGGGTGCTTCATTGAAAATAAGTCCGCCTTGCTCCAATACAACCACACGATCGGCAATGGGAAGAAGGGCTTCTAAATGGTGCTCTGCAACAATCACGGTGATCCCAAGTTCCTCATTAAGACGGCGAAGCAAGGCAATAAAGGTTTCCGCCGCAATTGGGTCCAGCATAGCAGTAGGCTCGTCGAGCAAAAGCAGCTTCGGACCGCAGACCATACAAGCGGCTAAATTCAAAATTTGCTTTTGCCCCCCGGAAAGAGATGCTGTATCTTGATAAAGCCAATCATGAATACCAAAATAAGCAGCAGTTTCCGCAATGCGCCTTGCAATAACCGGCGCGGGAATGCCCAGGCTTTCTAAACCGAAAGCCAGTTCGTGCCATACTTGGTCGGTAACCACTTGGTTCTCCGGATTCTGCATCACGTAGCCGATTTCTCCGGCGCGAACACAGTCTTCTCCTTGGTTCTGCAACACACCGTCATACCAAATTTCACCGGACAGAACACCGTAGGGCGCAAGTTCCCGTTTAAGCAAACGGAGCAAGGTTGTCTTTCCACATCCGGAAGGACCGCACAATAAAACGAACTCCCCCGCTTGAATCTCCAAAGAAATCTCCGAAAGGGCGGGTTGCGCTCCACCACCATATGTAAAGTTTAGATTCTTGACAGTAACCATTTCCAACGAATCCTTTCAAAAATTTCTGCCGCAGCGGGCAAAAAACATAAGATACCAAAAGAAATGCCGCATAAGCAAGTCTGTAAACCCTCTAAGGCAATATTCACTTCCGGATAGAAGCGAATATGCAAGGCCTCCCCCAATAAACCAGCAAGTAGGATACCGGCGAAAAATAAAAGAATCAACAAGGCCAAGAGGTCCTTAGGTGTAAAATGTTTTTCCCGAAAAGTGGTTCTTCCCGAAAGACCGTAGCCCCGTGCCCGCATACAGTCCCCCGTCTCAATAGCATCTTCTGCCTGGGCAGACAGTACCGTTCGAAAGATTTGCAATTCACATTTCAGACGATGCACATACCCTCGCTTGGAATCATAGGCACCCAATCCTTGCTGCACTTGTCGTATTTCTTGAATCTTCCGTCGAAGCAAGGGCACCGTGCGAAGTGTAACGGATAATAGCAAACTGAGTTTCGGCAATGCACCACCAAATAAATATAGCATACGGTCTTTGGTCATCACCGTATTCATCACTCGAAACCAGCATAAAACGCAAAAAAGCATCAATCCCAAGGAAACGCCACACAATAAAGACTCTCGTGTAATCGGCATACGGTTTACGTAGAATAACGGAGTATTGCCTCTATGAGAGAAAATAGGATTGGTCAAAGCAAGCAAAACAGCCGGAACAGCATAAAAGATAGTCATTCGCCAAAACGCTCCACCGGGCAAAATAAGGGCGCAATAGAACATTGCGCCCATCAGCGCCAATATTTGCAAGATAGGATGGGCGCAAAAAGCCACCGTCACCAAAATCACGGTAAAATACAAAAATATCACGCCGGGATGCAATTTGCCAAGTCTACTTTCCATCATATAAGACCCTTTCCCACAGGACGAAGTTTCATAGTGGGCTGCACTTGCAAGTTGTAAATTTCAGCCCATTGGTGGGCTTTATGTAAAGTCGCCGCATTCTGCAGCGCCTTGGGTTGATGGGCATCACACCCAAAGATAACCGGAACTTGCAGCTCCCCGGCTATTTTCCAAAAAGGTTCGTAAGGATATTCCCTTCCCTCTCCCAAACCCAAGAAATTCATTTCCAAAGGGATTTCCATTTGGATGGCAGCCTTACACAAACGGCGCATTTCCCGTTCATAGATTTCCCCGTTCCTGCGGTAACGCAGAATATCCGGATGGGCGACGCAGGAGAAAAGTCCGGTTTCCATTCCTTCAATGACTTGATTCACATACTGTACCAAGGCTCCTTCTGTGCCGGCATTCTTCCCATTGGTATAAATACCATCATATTCATTATGGGTAAAATGCTGTCCCAGAATAAGATAATCACAGGGGTATTGCAAAATATTCTCCAACATAGCAGAAAATTCTTTAGGATAATATTCCGCTTCGTAGCCAACATAAATTTGGATTTGACTACCGTACTTGGTACGAAGTGCTTGAATTTCTTCCACATAAATCCGGTGTTCATCCGGTTCCATCCGAAACCCCGAACGGTG
>JAZRHX010000355.1:0-1912 GCA_045644985.1 Clostridia bacterium
AAATAGGTACAGTCCGCCACACAAATAAAGAACTGAGAACCCGCAGAATCAAACACTTGCGTGCGTCCCATAGAAATCACACCGGGAACGTGGGAAATTGTATTCTTCACACCATTGGCCATAAATTCGCCTTTAATGGAATAACCGGGACCACCGGTACCATTTCCTTTCGGGTCTCCACCTTGAATCATAAAGCCTGCAATGACACGGTGGAACGTAAGTCCATCATAAAAGCCCCCGTTGGCAAGATTAATAAAACTAGCTACTGTGTCCGGTGCCTGATCCGGATACAGTTCTACAACAATTGTACCATAATCTTTAATTTCAATCGTTGCAACAGGATTCATGTTTTGTTCCATAATCTTCTCCCCTATCTTCTTATCGTTCCTTTAACTTCGTGAACTTAGAATAGTCCACACCCTTTGTATCTACACGGATAGATTCAATAATAACTTCTTCTGTAGGATAATTTGGATTGTACCCGGGATCCAAATTGCTGATGTCAATCGCAAGATGCAATCCGGAAATCACTTTACCAAAAGCCGCGTACTGACCGTCTAACCAATCGCATTCCTCTACACAAATAAAGAATTGAGAACCTGCAGAATTATAAGGCTCTGCACGCCCCATAGAAATCACACCCGCAGTATGTTTAAGGTCATTTCTAAAACCATTTGCACTAAATTCCCCTTTAATACAATATCCTGGGCCACCGCTGCCATTTCCTTTCGGATCTCCCCCTTGGATCATAAATTCCTGCATAACGCGATGGAATGTCAACCCGTCGTAGAATTTAGAATTTGCAAGAGTTACAAAACTGGATACTGTATCCGGTGCAATTTCAGGATACAACTCCACTGTAATGGTACCAAAATTCCTAATAACGATAGTTGCAATAGGGAGCGCAACACCATCATAGCGATCCGGATCATAGCCTTCCTCACTACAACCGGCCAAGCACATTCCAGCAAAAAGAAAAATACATAAACATAAACATAAAATTTTCTTACGCATCAAAGTTCCCTCCCGACCTATGCATTATAATAGTTTATCAAGCTTCCTGCAACAATAATCTTTCTTTCATCGCCGGAAAGGTCAGAAAGTGTCAGCACAATGTCGTCCACAGCCCCATTCTTTCTGTAAATCTTAGCAGGAATTCTCTCAATAGCTTTTTCTACAGCCTTACGGATACCGTGAATCATAATCCGATCACCATCTTCCAGTTTAAGGTCGAAGAAATTATCCGAGGTGAAAGGAATCATGCCCCAGTTAATTAGGTTGCTGCGGTAACGCTTTGTAGCATACGCCTCTGCGATATTCGCAAATCCACCCAATACTTTTTGGCAAGAAGCCGCCTGTTCTCGCGCAGAACCGTCACCGGGCTTCACAGCGCATACAACGCTGCCGATTTGAGTGGTATGGGCAAGAATTTTCGCATCACCGATACCTGCAAACTTACCTTCAAAGTCGGAATAATCTACACTTGCACCGGAAACAAAATTTCTTCTTGCTTGTTCTGCTTTTGCAGTTTCTTTTGCCTTTCCAACGTAGCCGGGATCTTTTCTGGACAAAGCAAATTCAGCCAAACGAAGGGGGTTGGAACGGTAAGAAGACGTTTCTCCACTGGGAATTAATTCATCGGTGGTGGTAACAGGATCGTCAATTACGCAAGCAACTTCCAACAACATATTCTCGTGAAGTGCATCCATCTTCGGCCAGTCTGCAATATTCGGACCAAAGTGAAGCGGCGCTTCCTCTTTAGCTTTACCGTAGCCGAAATACAAGCGGTTCTCATATACTTTCTTATCAAATATATACGGAACTTTCTTCTCAGAAAGGTCAAAACGGTCTGCAAGGTCCGTTGCAGGAGTTAAAATACCGCCATTTAAAGACGTTGCAGCAATAGAACGTG
>JAZRHX010000356.1:0-2790 GCA_045644985.1 Clostridia bacterium
TAGATGAAGATTGTAAACGAGTTTATCCGGGAGGAAGTTTAGCTTGTCACGTTTTGGGCTTTACGGGAAGAGACGACCAAGGCCTTGTTTGTGGCATTGAACTTGCCTTGGATGAATTACTTACCGGTACAGACGGGCGGATTATTACAGCGGTGGATGCGGGGGGGAATGAACTTCCCTATGACGAAATTCGTCGGATTGAACCGATTCATGGATATAACGCAGTGCTTACCCTGGATGCAAACATTCAGAAAATAGCGGAGAACGCACTGAAGAAAGCGATTGAGACCAACGGCGTGCAGAACGGCGGCACCATTTTGGTGATGAATGCCAAGAATGCGGATATTCTAGCCATGGCGTCCTATCCTTTCTTTGACTTGAATACGCCTTACGGAAAGCCTATTGGTGTAGAAACGGAAGAATGGAACGGTCACACAGCGGAGGATGTGGCGCTCCTAAGCAAAACGGTATGGCGCAACAAAGCGCTTACGGATACGTATGAGCCGGGCTCTACGTTTAAGACTATTACCGCATCCATCGGTTTGGAAGAGAATGCGGTGAAGCCTACCACTTTGGTTAACGACAGCGACTACACACTGCCCGGTGCCACAATTCACTGCTGGCGCAGTGGTGGACACGGAACGGAAACTTTTGCACAGGCCCTTCAAAATTCCTGTAACCCTGTTATGGCAAGACTCTCCAATGATATTGGGATTAAAAAATTCTATGATTATATCAAGGCGTTTGGTTTTCGGGATAAATCCGGAATCTTATTATCCGGGGAAGCACAAAGTATTTTCCACAGTAATCCTACGAATTTGGATATGGCGGTAACTGCTTTCGGACAGCGTTTCCAGGTAACGCCTTTACAGCTTGCCACCGCTTATTGCGCAGTGGCAAACGGGGGAACATTAATGCAACCGCGTATTGTGAAAGCATTAACCGATGATAATGGTGCAATTATAAAGAGTTATGAACCTGTGGCAGTTCGTCGCGTGATTTCGGAACAAACATCTAAAGAGGTATTGGCGATGCTGGAGTCGGTTGTTGCCCAAGGAACCGGTAGTAATGCCTACGTTTCCGGCTACCGTGTTGCGGGAAAGACGGGTACTTCCGAAACTACGGAAACAGACACAAAAGGACGTTATGTGGTTTCTTTTGCCGGTATTGCCCCTGCCGATAATCCTGAAATTATGGTTCTGGTAGTACTGGATCATCCCACCATCGGCGGTGCTTCCGGTGGCGTACAAGCGGCACCGGTAGCTGGTGATGTGATTGAGAAGACATTAGAATATTTGGAAATTGAACGCCGTTATACTGATTTGGACAAAAAGAGTATTATGGTCAAGAATTACGTTCCGGATGTATCCGGTATGTCTGTTGCTGAAGCAATCAAAAAGCTCAAGAACTATGGTTTCACTCATATGTTAGGGGATGTATCTGATGATGCCGATCTTACGGTGATTTCCGTTGCAGAACAATTCCCAAAGAGCGGTGCATACATTACGGATGGTTCAAAAATTGTTTTATATACGGAAAGTGACAGTCAACGCCTCCAAACCACGGTTCCTGATTTAAGCGGCTATACCTTGGAGGAAGCCTACGAAACACTGACCTATATGGGACTTAACATGCAAGCGGAGAATATTGGTAACGTAGTTTCCCAAAGTCCCACGCCGGGAACAAAGGTTGCAAAAGGTAGTATAATTAAGTTAGAATTAATCAGCCATGATCCGGAAAGTCGGGGTTAAAGTGAAGGAGGAACAATCATGACACTGCGTGAAATTCTTCAAGCAATACCAAACAGTACGTTGTATGGTGATGATGCGATTCAGGTTGAGCATATTTGTATAGACAGTCGGACGTGCAAAACGCAGGATTTGTTTGTCTGTATTCATGGGTTTGTGTCTGACGGCAATCAGTATGCAATATCGGCGATACAGAAAGGTGCCGGATGTTTAATGACCGGAGATTTAGAACGCCTTCGAACTGTTGCTGTTGACCATTCCTGCAATATGACTGCCCAGGGGCTTCTCGTGGATGGCAGACAAGTTCCTGTGGTCGTAGTGCCTGATGTGCGTTTGGCCCTTGCTCTGGCTTCTGCGAAAAGGTGGGGCAATCCTTCTTCAAAAATGGATTTAGTAGGGATTACGGGTACCAAAGGTAAGACCACTACCAGCTACATGATTCGCAATATTTTCCGTGTAGCAGGACTTTCTTCCGGTATGGTGGGAACCATTTGTAATTACGTGGGGGATACGCGGATTGAAACGGAAAGAACAACACCGGAAGCTAATGTGCTTCAGCCCTTATTATGGCGTATGATAGAGGAGAATATTTCAAAATGCGTCATGGAAGTATCTTCCCAAGGTCTTCATTTAGAACGGGTGGGGGGATGTACTTTTTCTACGGCGCTTTTCACCAATCTTTCCAGAGATCATATCGGTGACAGTGAACATAAAACCATGGAGGAATATGCCTTTGCTAAAGCCAAACTTTTCGCCCGGGCTAGGCGGGGGGTTATTAACACGGACAATGAATGGTCCGATTTTATGCTGAAACAGGCAAGGCTAAATGAGAACTTAGATATTTATACCTACGGCATTGAAGGCGACCAAGACTTTTGTGCGAAGAAACTTGTGACCATGCCTACCGGTGTTCAATATGATCTTTATGAGAAAGGTAGATATATCTGTGGGGTAAAGGTGCCTATTCCGGGTCGTTTTACAGTCTACAATTCCCTTGCGGCTTTTGCTGTTGCCCGCTTAGAAGAAGTCGGAGGCCAAGCGG
>JAZRHX010000357.1:0-1661 GCA_045644985.1 Clostridia bacterium
GTTTTGATCAAAACCGTGTAGATTCACAAAACCACCATTTCTGGGGAGATATCAGCGCTTGGTTTATCAAGTGGTTGGCAGGAATTCATTTTAACCCAACCGGCACAGACATTACGCAGGTAACGATTCGCCCGTCTTTTGTGCAGGCGCTCACCTTTGCGGAGGCCTACTATGATGCTCCTCTGGGCAGGATTACATCATCTTGGAAACGGGACGGCGAAGAGATTGTGCTCCGTGTTCAGATTCCGGAAGGGATGCAGGTTTCACTTGTGATAGAAAATGGTTATGCATGGACGCAAATTGAAACAGGAACCTATCGAATTACAAGAAAATAAAGGAGAAAAATATGAAACGTTCAGAAATCAACAAAGCATTAAAAGAATTAGAAGCTATGTGTGAAGCGTACCGCTTTGCGCTGCCGCCTTTCTGCCGTTTTACCCCTGAGGAGTGGCAACACTTGGGACGTGAATACGACGAAGTGCGAGACTGTATGCTGGGCTGGGACATTACGGATTACGGCATGGGAAATTTTGACAAAGTTGGATTCTCTTTGATTACCATTCGCAACGGAAATCGGCAGATGGCTGAAAAATATCCCAAAGTATATGCAGAGAAAATTCTTTATCTGAAAGAAGGTCAATACGCCCTCAATCACTTCCACTGGTTCAAGACCGAGGATATTATCAACCGTGGCGGCGGTAACGTGTTGATTCGGGTGTACAACAGTTTGCCTGATGAAGAAATTGACTATGAATCCGACGTTACGGTGCATACCGACGGTCGCACCTATACGGTTCCCGCCGGTACGCAAATTCGCTTGACACCGGGTGAAAGTATCCACATTCAGCAATATTTGTACCACGATTTTTCTGTGGAAGCAGGTACCGGACCGGTTCTGCTGGGTGAAGTCAGCCAGTGCAATGACGATAATACAGACAATCGTTTTAACCCGCCTGCAGGTCGATTCCCCGCCATTGAAGAAGACGAGCCCCCTTACCGGCTCCTTTGTAACGAATACCCAAAAGCTTGATAGGAGGCATCCGTAAATGATGGACGTAGTTGCTTTAGGCGAATTATTGATTGATTTCACAAACGTAAGTGCCGATTGTGATGGTTATCCCACTATGGCGGCCCATCCCGGCGGCGCTCCCGCCAACTTTCTGGCGGCGTTAAGTAAGTTCGGTGCCAAAACGGCCCTGCTTGGCAAAGTGGGAAACGATACCTTCGGCAAACTGCTTGCAGGCACGTTGGACAAAGCCGGTATTTCCACCCGTGGATTGGTGATGGCAGACGACGTTTTTACTACCTTGGCTTTCGTAACTTTGGATGAAACCGGCAACCGGGAATTTGCCTTTGCCAGAAAGCCCGGAGCCGATACAAAGTTATCCTTTGAAGAACTGGATTTGTCTTTAATAGACGAGGCGAAAGTGTTCCATTTCGGCACGCTGTCCTTGACGGATGAACCGGCCCGCACGGCAACCTACAAGGCGGTAGCCTATGCCAAGGAGAAGGGCAAGTTGATTACCTACGACCCCAATCTTCGCAAGCCCCTTTGGGCAGACTTAAATGATGCCAAAAAACAACTTTTATGGGGTCTTGCCCAAGCGGATGTGGTAAAGATCAGTGACGAAGAGGTAGATTTCCTGTTTGGGCTGAGCGTA
>JAZRHX010000358.1:0-8244 GCA_045644985.1 Clostridia bacterium
CTTCCGGATCTCAATTGCATTTACTATACCGACGATGCGGTGCAGCAGGCCCAGTATATTCAGATGCTCACGGAAAGCGACGCCAAAGTGGTTGTGATGGGCGGACCCATTGATAATCATTATATGAGCTTAATGGAGTACAAAGACGGTGGTAAGATGAAGTTCGTCCGCGTGGATTCTGACATCGCCGAGAGCATGAAGGATCAATCCTCTGCCGCGACGAAAGAAGAGTTGGAAGCCCTTGCCGGTTTGGTTACGGAGGATTTCCGTAAAATGGCAGGAAATGACAAATTGGCTGTGAAGGCTGAAGCCATGAAGTCCGGCATGCCGGCGATTATTCTGCTTTCCGAGCAAGCACGCCGCATGCAGGAAATGATGAAGATGTACGGCGGTATGGGCATGAACTTCCCTATGGGTGAGGACGATATGACCTTGGTGCTCAACCAATCCAATCCCACGGTACAGCGTTTGTCTTCTTTGAAAGAAAGTGCGCCGGAAGTGTATGATATGGCCGTTGCGCAAATCTATGATCTGGCACTCCTTGCCCACCAACCCATGGATGCGGAGGGCATGAGCCGGTTCATTAACCGTAGCGTGGAGATTTTGGAGAAGGCTTCGAAGTAAGTTGTAAAAAGTTTGAATTTGCAGCGTGGTGGTAAATATACTACTGCGCTGTTTTTTGTAAAGGAAGACTGTATTGTGGCAACTGCAAGAATTAATTTAACTGTTTATGAAACGCCTCTTTGGAATGCTGAACAAACCAACAAACTTATTTGCTGAATTATATATCCATATTATTACAATTGTACCTCTATTATTATGCGAAATTAGGGGTACTTTTATTTATGCCGAAAATATTGGGTATTATATAATGGAGGTGGTTTGATGAGAAGAATTATGAAAGAACAAATGATTGAAAAGTTTATTTTTCACTTGAAACAGGAGGAGAAGAGCCATAGCACCATTCAAAAATATTTACACGACATTCGGTGTTTCAGTCAATTTGCCAATTGTCGAAAAATCGATAAGAGTTTGGTACTTGCGTACAAAGCAGAGTTAGAAAAAAAATATGCAGTTGCCAGTGCCAATTCTATGTTGGCAGCCCTCAATGCTTTTCTTCGTTTTATGATGTGGAGTGACTGCTGCGTGAAACAAATTAAGGTGCAAAAGAGAGCTTTTTGTTCTGAACAGACTGAACTTACAAAAGAGGAGTATATTCGCCTTGTACAAGCCTCTTCTATGAAGGGCAATGAACGGCTGTCCTATATTATTGAGACTATTTGTTGCACCGGCATACGTGTAAGCGAATTGAAATTTATCACGGTAGAAGCCGTTCATAAAGGGGAAGCAGTTGTGTCTTGTAAAAATAAAATCCGAACTGTTTTTCTGGCATCCGGGCTTCGACAAAAATTATTACGTTATATTCATACGCATGGCATTCGCAGCGGTGTTATTTTTATCACTAAATCCGGGAAACCCATTGATCGCTGTAATCTCTGGCGTGATATGAAGGCTTTGTGTGCATCCGCAGGCATTGCGCCATGCAAAGTTTTCCCCCATAATTTAAGACACTTATTTGCCAGAACTTTCTACAGTATGGAGAAAGACATCGCAAAGCTTGCTGACATCTTAGGGCACAGCAATATCAATACAACGCGTATCTATATGATTACAACAGGGGTTGAACATCGAAGGAGAATTGAGAATATGCGTCTTGTGGTAACAACATAATTATCATTATGTTGTAGGTGGAATTATTACCGCCAGTTATGATAACACAGAATCATAAAATAATCAACGTTGAGTTTCTACATATCTATGTTGCGAAAGCGGGGCATAAACAGCGCTTTTTGCCAGTATGTGCCCCAGACGGGGCATAAATGACCTGTATATTTCTTTTGTGCCCCGCTTCTTGTTCGGTCGGCAGGTAAAATGGGATATAAATCCGACATTTTACCTTTCTATGCCCCGTTTTCTTGTTTTGGGTAGGTGTACTTTAAAAATACCGGGGCATAAACTTACATTTTACCCGCCCTGTGCCCCGAGCGGGGCACCACCGCATAAAAGTACACGCTTATGCCCCGCACTTAAATTCAAATGGTCAATTTTGGGCGAAGAATCTTAAACTCTATGACAAGCTATTTCGCATGTGCTAGGGGGTTAATCAAATGAATACTGATTGTTCAAATTCTTTTAGGGTTTGTACATCCCTCCCGTGTTTCACCTACAACATAATGATAATTATGTTGTAAGAAAAGGAGTTTCGCATGAAAGCAAAATGAATTTAAGCCTTTTGAATTGAAAATTCATTTATAAATGTAAATTTTTGCGGAGGAATTACAATGAGGAAAATTATAGTATTATTTTTAGCGTGTGTAATGACAGTATCCTTATTTAGCTGCGAGAAAGATACAGAGGCACCGGGTACTTCCACTGTGCCTACTGTGCCTACAAGTTCCGTGAGCTCTACGGACGTTGTAACGGCATCTCCGGAAGCAAGTACGCCGGCAGGTACGACGGCAACGGAAACAACAAACACGCCGTCTCCGACGAAGACGCCTGTTCCAACGCAGACGGCAACTGCTACACCTGAACCTGAGAAGAAAATACAAACGTTAAACTATCAACTCTACAGTAATTGTATCGATGGTGTAATGCTTGTGAAGAATGGCTCGAGCAAGCTGGGCTTAATGGATGCTTCCGGTAAACTATTGGTAGACTGTCAATACAGCAGTGGTTTGATTGGTGTCGGCGGCTATGCCGTTTTTGAAAGAAAATATGTTTATGATAAAACCGGCAAACTTGTCTACGAAGATGCAAATTCAACTATTGAACACTGTAGCAATGGAGTTGTGCTTGTTTCGGAAACCGGAAAATGGAAAACAGATGATTATGAGGAAGCAAAACAAAATGGTGCTACCGAGGAGCGCTTAGAAGAATATTATACTTGGACCACCAGACATGTGTATAAAAAATTAGACGGAACCGAAATATATTCTGTTTTTGGTGATGGCAAATGTGGACAATTCAATAAGCAAGGTTATGCTTGGGTTGAGAAAAAAGAAGCTCTTTATCTTCCTGGTTATACCATTGAAATTATCAATTTAAATGGCGAAGTTGTTCGGGAATATGGGGCGTGGGGAGACTGGATGGTTCTAGCGAACAATGATTGGATTGTAGGGGAAGACGGATTTGTGTTGGTGGATGACGTGGTTGCTATGGGAGGATCGGATTA
The DNA here is from genome assembly GCA_045644985.1 of Clostridia bacterium. Taxonomy (GTDB): domain Bacteria; phylum Bacillota; class Clostridia; order UBA1212; family UBA1255; genus RGIG9099. Next base: position 3,236 of record JAZRHX010000358.1, read on the forward strand.
TATAAATTCAAATCCGAACACGGAAGCAACAAGCATTTTCTCGTCTATATGGAAAGGAGAAACGCTGTTCGAGTATACATTAAACAATGGGTCGTCTCCAAACGCAGTTAGTTTTTATCCTGCATATAACGATGATGGAGATCGTTGTTTCTCCTTAAATTCATTATCGGTCATGCGCCTGAAGGATAGCTTTTATCTTTATGATATTGAACGAAATACGATTATTGCAGAGTATGCATATATTAATCTTACTGACTCTAAATATATTCTTGTTCAAAACAGCGAAGGTAAATGGGGCTATATCGATAGAAACGGAACAGAGTATAGATTTTATGAAGATGCTACAAGTTTTCATGATGGTTATGCAATGGTGAAAATTGATGGGCTGCTTTATGTGATTAATGAGAATTTTGAGATTGTTTCCGAAGGGTTTAAAGGGGATGCTGCAGGTTCCTGTATGAACAATTTCTTCCGTGTTACCCGTGGGGATGAAACAATTTTTGTGAAATTCAATCCGTGATAAGTTAAATTCAAAAAAACGGAAATCCTATTTGATTCGTCGTTACTACACCGGGCACAGAGGCATATAAATCGGCTTCTGTGCCCGGTGTCACTCATACTTTACGAATCAGAGATACGCCTCCTGTATTCCTTGATTTTTCCCGTGTAAATGCTATAATAAAAGAAAGACATTTTCCGGGAGGGAAAGCAGTTGGCAGAGCAGAGAAAGAAACAGAATGCACAAAAGAGTAAGAAGACTCGTGTTACGGCGAAGAACACCAATCGGTACAAGGAAATTACCGCGGTTGTATTAGCGGCTGTGGGTGTGTTCTTGTTCTTTGCGTTAATAGGCAAGGCGGGTATCTTGGGCAGGTTGTTTAAGAACGTGCTGTACGGTCTGTTTGGTGAGCTTGCAACCATTGTCATGCTTGGTATTTTGTTCGCTATTGCTTGGTGCATCTTGCGGGGAACCGCAGAACGAGTATTCTCTCTTCGAAAGAGTATTTTGTTCGCTGCCTTGCTGTTGGTTGTTTCTGCTTTGGTGCATACTTTTGCATATGGGCTTTCTGCTTATACCGGTTTGGGTTTTATGGGAACCATTTCTGAACTATGGACACAGAAAGAGGGGGGCTTGATCGGCGGCGGTATCAGCTTATTGTTTCAAAAGCTGGTAGCGCGTCCCGGTGCTTTGATTATTTTGATTCCTGCGCTTTTGATTTTGGCAATGGTTTTGTTCTCTTTGTCCGTAGTGAATTTGGCGAAGTGGTTTGCGAGAAGAGGTCGGCGCATTTCTTCGTGGGCAAGCGGTGTGCGTGCCCGTTTCAGAGAAGAACAGCGCGTAGAAGCACGGGAAGCCAAGAAACGGCAACGAGAATTGGAAGAACAGGAAATTTTAGCAGAAGCAGATGTTGCTGACGAAGATGAAGAATATGAAGTGGCCACAGAGGATGAGGAAGAAATTGAATTTTCTTCTTCATCGGACAAGCGAAGAAGAAGTTTCTTTGGTCGGCGTACTGAAGAAGATGATGATGGCGACGAAGCAGATGCGGAAGATGAAGATTCCGATGAGGAGGAAACGGGCGAGGGAGAGAACCGTTTGCCGGAACCGGATTCTGTACTTCCTACCAAGATTCCGGATTCCAGAGAAACGCTACCGCTGGTAACTGCCACCGAGGAATGGGATTATATTAAACCGCCATTTTCCATGTTGGAACAGGTGGACGAGCCGGAGGATCGCCACGATGAGCAGCGCAGGCATGCTACCAAAACTGCGCGCAAGCTGGAAGAGGTTATGCGAAGCTTCGGAATTGAAGCAAAGGTTATTCATATTTCCAGAGGTTCCACAGTTACTATGTATGAACTTCAACCCCAGTCGGGTGTGAAGGTCAGCCGTATTAAGAATTTGGCGGATGATATTGCCATGAACTTGGCAGCTTCCGGCATTCGTATTGAGGCGCCCATTCCGGGAAAGGCTGCTATCGGTATTGAAATTCCCAATGACGAGAAGAGTACGGTTTATTTGAAATCTTTAATTGAAACCAATGAATTCTTGAATCATAAATCAAAACTGGCTTTCTGCTTAGGGGAGGATATTTCCGGCAGTCCCGTAATTGCGGATATTGCTAAGATGCCCCATATGTTGATTGCGGGTACTACCGGTTCCGGTAAGAGTGTATGCGTCAATTGCTTGATTGTCAGCTTGCTTTACCGTTGCTCTCCTGATGACGTACGTCTCATTATGATTGACCCCAAAGTGGTTGAGCTTCAGATGTATAACGGGATTCCTCATCTGCTGATTCCTGTGGTTACAGAGCCTCGCAAGGCTGCTGCGGCTCTTTCTTGGGCAGTACAGGAGATGGAGAACCGATACAAACAGTTTGCAATGTGTAACATTCGGGATATCAATGCATATAATGTGTATGCAAAAGAGAACGACTTGCCTACCCTTCCCAGAATTGTTATTATTATTGACGAGCTTGCAGATTTGATGATGGTAGTCCGGGATTCTATTGAAGAGGCGATTAACCGTATTGCGCAGAAGGCAAGAGCGGCCGGTATGCATTTAATTGTAGCGACCCAAAGACCTTCTGTAGACGTTATTACCGGCTTGATTAAAGCCAATATTCCTTCCAGAATTGCCTTTGCCGTTTCCTCGCAAGTGGATTCTAAGACTATATTGGACTACGGCGGTGCAGAGAAGCTGCTGGGTCGAGGCGATATGCTGTACTATCCTGTGGGCAGTATGAAAGCGACTCGTGTACAGGGCGGTTTTGTTTCTGACGGTGAGATTGAGAATATTGTAGAGTTTATTAAGGATTCTTCCGGGGAGCCTACCTATGACGATACCGTTTCGGCGCAGATTGAGAATGTGAAGATTATTGAGAAAGCCGGCCGTCGTGGCGGCGCTAGTATGGCTTGTGTGGGTGGCGGCAGTGATGCAGACGGGGATCCTTTGCTCAGCGATGCTTTGGATATTGCCATTGAAATGAAACAGGTTTCTGCATCCTTCTTACAGAGAAAATTAGGCCTTGGCTACAGCCGTGCATCCCGTTTAATTGATCAGTTAGAGGAACGTGGCTTTATTAGCGGTCGGGACGGCAATAATCCCAGACAGGTTCTGGTGCAGGAGAATCCTTTGCGCGGAGAGTGATAGATTTGATTCCATATTCTGTTGTTGATGCCCATTGTGATACCTTAACAATGCTTTCAGAAGGGCAACGGTTATTGGACTGCCCCAAGCATTATAATCTTCAGAAGCAAGCCCAATACTGTCGATTCCTTCAAGTAATGGATTTGTGGGTAGACAAGGGCGAACATGATGTGGATGCTCGTGTGGATGCCTATATCGATTTCTATCACAAAGAAGTTGAACGGGTCAATGAGAAGACAATACAAAACGGCATTTCGGTGCAGTCTATTCTAACCTCCCGGGGGTTAGAAGCTTATTTTACCCAAACGCTTCCGGGATCCGGGGCGCAAGCTTGGCTTTTGGGGATTGAAGGCGGAGAATGTGTAGATTCGTCTTTGGAGCGGTTGCAACAATTGTTTGATCAGGGCGTTCGATTGATTACGTTAACTTGGAATACGCCCAATGCTATTTCAGACACCAACGCGATTGCCCGACCGGGGCAAGGGGGACTTACCCCTTACGGAAGAACCGTGGTCAGAGAGATGAATCGCTTGGGGATGGTGATCGACGTTTCCCATATTTCCGATGAGGGATTTTGGCACGTTTTGGAGGAAAGTACGAAACCGGTGGTGGCGTCTCATTCCAACGCAAGGGCGCTTTGTGCCCATTCTCGGAATTTAACGGATGCTATGTTTACGGCGCTGGTCCAAAACGGCGGCGTTACCGGGATGAATTTCTGTACGGATTTCTTGGGGGGCAGTTTGGATTTGGAACAGATTGTCCGCCATATTGAACATTTTGCCGGCTTAGGGGGAATTGCCCATATTGGAATGGGCAGTGATTTTGACGGCATTGACGAGCTTCCCGGCGGTATCCAAGGTACGGAAGACTTATATCGGATCTTCGACCGGTTGCTGCAACTGAATTACACAGATGAACAGGTGGAAGGCATTTGCTGGAAGAATTTCTATCGTGTGCTACGTGCGGTGCTTCCTTCGGCATAAGCACAGAATAATCTTCTTCGGAAATCGCCATAAAACCCAATAACATAATTTAAAAATGATGCGCAGAATTCCGTAAACAAGATTGCCTGTGATGTGGGTCAGAAGGCCTGCGTAAATCAGAATTCCGCACAGGAAACCCAGAAGGATGTAACTCCGTAGATTGCCTGCAGCGCAAAAATATGCAGTAAACAGGAAGATGACACAAGATGCGGTAACGGACAGAAAGTCGCAAATGGGGCGGCCCCATGAACGGAGCCGTTTGATGAGGGGACGTTTTCCCCCCACGGTTTTTACAGCGGCTTTCTCGGATGCCCGAAAAATGTCAAAGATAAAGGCAGAAAGCATGCCGGCACCTGCCATGGTACTGAATGCAAGCAAACTATTCACCGGAAAATCCTCCGAAGGATCCCGCTTCTTGGTGTGTTTTTCTGGTCGTCATAGCTACAACTGTAGAAATAGCCGCTGACCAAAAGTTCGTGCTGCTCCAAACTGAGTTTGCCGATTTTGAGCCCGGTTCCCCGCAACATAATGTCTCCTAATTCCGTGGACAAGTCGATATAGTTTTCGTCAAAACCGTTTACGTCAATTACACCGGTGATTCGGATATTCTCACGGTTCTCAATGCTGATATTTTGTTGGCTCATAGTGGGTGCTCCTATGTAAAATGCTTTGAAATATAGATATGTTCTTTTTTGCTGGTTTATGATATACTTTATCTATGTATCATCTGAATGAGGAGGATATGGTTTTGTTTAAGAAGAGAAAGAAGAATTTTGATGGGGAAGATTGGGACGTGGTCGTGAAGTCCGACAAGCGACAGGCGAAGTCGGAGGCCAAGCGGTCTTAGGAAGACAAGTTAAGGTGACAACTCCTTG
>JAZRHX010000359.1:0-1624 GCA_045644985.1 Clostridia bacterium
CGGCGGTGTTGGAATGTGCCATTACGGCGGCACCGGACCCGGTACGCGGACAAGTGGTAAAGGCTACGGTGGTGCTGGTTAAGAATAAAGGCTATGCGCCTTCGGACGAACTTCGGAAGGAACTTCAGGATCATGTAAAAAGGGTGACTGCTCCATACAAATACCCCAGAATTCTGGAGTTTGTCGAGGAACTTCCAAAGACGACCAGTGGTAAGATTAAGCGTGGCGATATTCGGAAACAAGATCACAAAGCATAAAGAAGACTTTTGCTTGCATAGAATAAGCATAAAGGAGGCGCTATTCGAATGGAGAATACGGAAAGAAATGTGGAGAGTTTGTATCAAACTTGGACAAGTGACGTTTATTTTGCGGACACTTGGGAAGAACTAAATGAGGTGGCAGGGAACCCTGCTGATATTCGCGACCGTTTCTACAAAGAACTGGATTTCGGAACGGCGGGTATTCGCGGTGTCATGGGTGCAGGTACCAACCGCATGAATGCCTACGTGGTGCGCAGACTTTCCTATGCCATTGCCAAACACATCGTTTCTAAAGGTGAAGATGCCATGAAGCGGGGTATTGTGATTGGTTACGATAGCCGAAATAACTCGGAACTTTATGCAAAAGAAGCGGCTGCTGTCTATGCAGGTTTTGGCATTCGCACCTATATCCACGGGGAGATTACGCCCGTTCCGTTGCTTTCTTTCAGTGTGCGCCACTTAAAGACAGAGGCCGGCGTGATGATTACCGCCAGCCATAATCCTAAAGAATACAATGGCTATAAAGTTTACGGTGCCGACGGCGCGCAACTTTCGTTAGAAGACAGTGCCGGTGTTTCTAAAATTGTAGCCTCCATTGAAGACTACCGCGGCGTCCCCAAGTTTAATTATAATTTCTTGCTGAGCATTAAGAAAATCACGATCGTAAAGCGTTCCGTTCGGGAAGCTTATTTACAGACCATTTTGAAACTGGCCGGAGGAACGCCTGTGGAAAGCGATTTGAAGATTGTTTACACGCCTCTTCATGGTGCAGGTGCCAAGTTTGTGCCGGAAGCTCTTGCTCGTTTAGGCTTAACCCAAGTAACCCTTGTGGAAGAGCAAATGGCGCCAAACGGGGATTTCCCTACGGTGAAAGTCCCCAATCCGGAAGACCCCGGCGCTTATCATATTGCGTTGGATTTAGCAAAGCAAATCGGGGCTGACTTGATCTTGGCTACCGATCCGGATTCCGACAGAACCGGTGCTTATGCCTTAAATGAGCAAGGGGAGTACGAGATGCTCAACGGCAATCAGCTGGGCATTCTGCTTCTTGCTAAGCGAGCTTCCGGTAAAATGCCTGAGAATCCTTTCGCGGTTTCCACCATTGTGTCCACCCGCCTGTCTGAGAAGATTTGTAAAGCCTATGGGGTAGAGTACGTTGACGTACTCACCGGCTTTAAGTTTATCGGCGAGCAGATTATGCTTCGGGAAGAACAAGGGGACCAGAAATTTATCTTTGGTTTTGAAGAAAGCTACGGCTATTTGGCGGGCAGTTACGCAAGAGACAAGGATGCCGTCGCATCTTGTATGCTCTTGGCTGAAACAGCGGCATTTTACAAGAAACAGGGGAAGACCTTGTTCCAAGC
>JAZRHX010000360.1:0-1090 GCA_045644985.1 Clostridia bacterium
CTGCATAATAAGTCTTCAAAACCGCACCAAACATTTCGTGAGGCGATTTACAGGAAGAAAGATTATCTAAGAAATCCGGATAATTATGTTCACAGAACTTAATCCAACCGGGGCTGCAAGAAGTAATCAAAGGCAACTTGCCGCCATTTTGAATTCGATTCAAAAGTTCTGTTCCCTCTTCCAAGATAGTGAGATCCGCGCCGGTATCCGTATCAAACACTTTATCGACACCAAGACCGCGAATGGCGCTGACCATCTTACCGGTAGAGCACGTACCAATGGGCATCCCGAAAGCTTCACCGATAGAAGCGCGTACAGCGGGCGCTGTCTGGAATACAACGTATTTATCCGGATCCGCAATAGCTTCCCATACCTGAGGAATATGGGTTTTCTCCGTAAGAGCACCTACAGGACAAACTGCAATACACTGACCGCAGTTTACACAAGGTGTATCGGCCAAGGATTTACCAAAAGCAGAACCAACCTTGGTTAAGAAACCACGTTCCATAGTATCGATAACGGCTACGGTCTGTACTTTCTTACAAACGCTTACACAACGACGGCACAGAATACACTTATTGTTGTTCCGTACAATAGATGCAGAAACATCATCAATAGGTTGCGGTTCGTTTTCGTACAAGGCTTTGTAGCGAATATCCCGCACGTTCAGGCTCTTGGCCAAATTCTGCAATTCACAGTTCTCGGAGCGCTCACAAGTCAAGCACTGACGATCATGGTTGGAAAGAATCAATTCCAGCGTAACCTTACGGGCATCTCTTACTTTCTTGGTGTTGGTATACACTTCCAAGCCTTCTGCCACAGGATATACACAGGCTGCCTGCAAAGCTCTTGCACCTTTAATTTCCACAACGCACATACGGCAAGCGCCGATTTCGTTAATATCTTTCAAGAAGCAAAGGGTTGGAATAGTGATATTGGCTTTTCTGGCCGCCTCAAGGATGGTAATCCCCTCCGGCACAACCAACTCTTTACCGTCAATCTTAATATTTACTGTCTTCATATTGTGCCTCCCCTTATTCCTTTACAATTGCGCCGAACTTACACTTGTCCATACAAGTGCCGCACTTAA
>JAZRHX010000361.1:0-1214 GCA_045644985.1 Clostridia bacterium
TCTACGCCGCAACAGCCCGGACAGATAAACAGCAAACTCTCCATCTGCTCTGCCGGATTCTTACCCTTGTATTTCGCAGGGGATTCCATCTGTCTCGCATAAGCATCCTCGTGCAGATCCTTCTTGATCACTTCATTGATCTCGTCCACGCTCATGGCTGCAATCTCTTCTTTTGTATAAACATTCACCGGTGCTCCGTACAGTCTGCCCCGTCTTATGCCTTTGCCCCACCTGGGACTTACAAAATAGCCACCTTCAATTCTATATGTAACCAGACCACAGCGGGCGCTCTTGATCACCTTTCCTGTAGCCGGAGCAATCTCAACGGTATCGCCGTCCCAGCTTCTGTTGCCCTCTGCAAACATGCAGACATTTCTGCCGGCCTTGACTGCACGCAGCATCTCCATTACCGTTGCCGTAGCTGTTGTACCCTTATAGCGGATAATTGGAGCAAAGCAATGCTTTAAGAATTTATACGCCAAAGGCCATCTGGCAATATGCTCACTGGCCACGAAATACATTTGTCTGTTGAAGCTTGCGCCCACCAGAATGGGATCGTAGTCCGTGGTATGATTGGACAGAACAATATAAGTCTCCGGAAGATTCTTCGCCCTTTTAAAACGATAACCAAACCGGAGCCATAAAAACAACACCACAAGGGGGTGTAGCAACCTATAATAAACAAGATGTCTTTTGTGCATTTTACCTACCGCCGTTCATTAAGAATATATACTAATATTACATTGGAGCACGTAAAAAAGTCAACATATTGTGTGTTAAAATTCAGTTCGTTCAAAAATGCTTTTACGTATTTTAGGTAAAACTGCGAAGCAGTGCAATCTCCTTCTGATATCCATCCAGTTCATTGGGCGTCTCCAGATAAAAGGGCAAATAGCGTAATTTAGGGTGATTTACAATGGTTTTAAAGGCCTCCATACCGATAGATCCTTCTCCAATCTTGGCGTGTCTGTCTTTGTGACTGCCCAGTCCGTTCATGGAATCATTCAAGTGAATTGCCCGCAGTTTCTCCAGACCGATCACCCTGTCAAATTCTTCCAGTACACCATCCAGCCCGGTCACAATATCATAACCGCCATCCCATACATGGCAGGTGTCCAGGCATACGCCCACTTTCTCACGGCACTGGGTCTTATCAATAATGGCGCGCAATTCCTCAAAAGTCCGTCCCACCTCGCTGCCCTTGCCCGCCATGG
>JAZRHX010000362.1:0-3772 GCA_045644985.1 Clostridia bacterium
CTATAATAAGAATGACTCTTGAGTAAAGGACACGGTATATGGCTGCAATCACCGCTTCCATCTGCAATTTAGGCTGTAAAGTAAATTTCTATGAAAGTGAATATTATGCCCAGTCTCTTGCAAGGCTAGGTGTCAAGGTCGTTTCCTTTCCAGAACCTTGCGACATTTATATCATTAATACCTGTACCGTAACCGGAGAGAGTGACCGCAAATGTCTTCAAATGGTACGTAGAGCCGTTCAAAAGAATCCAAAAGCGCTGATTATTGTCACCGGCTGTTTGGCACAAATCGACCCAAACCGTGTGGCGTGTGTACCGGGTGTTGATGTCGTAATTGGAAACACGGGGAAGCTAAGAGTCCTTCATTATGTGGAAGATTATCTCCAAGGAACGTTTCAAAAAACAGGATTACCGGTGGTAGAAGTCAACCATTTTCCCGCGGCACCTGCCTATGAACCCATGGAGCTTCTGCACACAGAGCACGCCCGCGCAACGGTAAAGATCGAAGACGGTTGTAATTCTCACTGTGCGTACTGCATTATTTCCACCGCCCGAGGTCCTGCCCGTTCTAAATCCCCCCAAGATGTCATCCGCGAAATACAAAACCTAGCAAAAGCAGGTTATCAAGAAGTAATTTTAACAGGAATCGAGTTATCGTCCTATGACGGAAACCTCCCGGCACTTGTGCAGACTGTCAGTGAAATCCCGGGAATCCAGCGAATTCGTTTAGGTTCCTTAGACCCCGCTTATTTAACGCCGGAGCACGTACATGAACTGGCAAGGGCATCCAAATTAGCACCTCATTTCCATATTTCTCTGCAAAGCGGTTCCACGACAACGCTAAATCGAATGCGTCGGAAGTACCGTGCAGATACAGCTATGGACAATATTTGTCACTTAAAGGAACATTTCCCGGAAGCACAGCTCTTTGCTGATATTATTGTTGGCTTTCCGGGAGAAACAGATGCTCATTTCCAGGAAACCGTGGCATTTATTCAAAAAGTAGAATTCTTACACCTGCACATTTTCCCTTACTCTAAGCGGATAGGGACGCCGGCTGCCGAAATGGATCATCAAATTCCCTCGGCTGTAAAACGCCAGCGAGCTTCTTTGCTAGCCAGTGTTCAAGGGGAGATTAAACGGAATATTTTGGAAAATATAGTAAAAAAAGCGACTCCCCTTCCCGTTCTTTTTGAAACGGAGTCCAAAGGAGTCGCAATCGGTCATACGCATCACTTCATAGAAACAGAAGTACAAAGCTTAACCAATGTTCGAGGAAAAATCCTGCCCATTCTTCCTATTTCCACAGACGGAGACCGTCTGCAGGGCGTATACGTTCAAGTGTAAACGAATCTTACAGCGCTTTCCGGTTTGCCTCTACTTCATTGTACGTATTTGCCAAGAACTGACTGAGTTCAGTAAGTTTCCCGTCCATATATTCCCGGGTTCCCTTGCGGATTTCCCGCGCTTTAGCATTGGCATCTTCTACAATCTGGCGCGCCTGCTCGGTAGCCATTTGTGTGATTTGATGACTGTCAATCATTTGTTGCCGGGTATTCTCAGCTTCTTTGATGATTAAATCTGCATCTGCGTGGGCATCTGAAATAATGGTATTTGCTTCTTTCTGCGCCCGTGCAATGCATACGTCGGAATCATCCTGTGCCTTACGGATAATCTGCTCTGCATTGTCATGTGCACCTTGCAGGATATTCTGGCTTTCCTTATAATAAGCATTAGCTTGCACAATTTCCTCCGGAAGTACGTTGCGAAGTTCATAAATCAACCCCAATAATTCCTCCCGATCTACGGAAACACGACTGCTGATAAGAGATTTTTTACCGCCGTTTATCAGTTGCTCCATCATGTCCAACATGTCAATACTTTGTAATTCCATAGGTTCTCGCTCCTTTGCTGCCTTTATATTCTATGCCTGTTTCTGCTTCATCTTTGCTTCAATATCATCTACGATCTCACCAGGAACCAGTCCGCGAATGTCGCCGCCGTGCTTCGCAAGTTCCTTTACAATACTGGAACTTAAGAATGAGTTCTGAATATCTGCCATTAGGAAAATAGTTTCCACATTCTTATCTATATGTTTATTCAAGGCCGCCATCTGCAGTTCGTATTCATAGTCCGATACAGCGCGAAGACCCTTTACAATAGCAACGGCCTGATGCTGATTTACAAAATCCACCAAAAGTCCGTCAAACATCTTCACTTCCACGTTATTCATATTGCCAATGCACTTTTGAATCAGCTGCACTCGCTCTTCCATGGTGAAAATGGCATTCTTCTTAGATGTATTTACCAATACCGCTACAATCAGGTGATCAAACAACTTCGAAGCACGACGAATGATATCCAAATGACCATTGGTCAAAGGATCAAAACTTCCCGGATAAACACCGATTCGCTTATTCGTACACATTGTCTCCATCACAATTGTTCTCCTGTCCTGTATAAAGTAAGACTGACCGTCCCGTAAGACCGTACCTTCTCTTTAACAAAAAAGCCCACCGTGTCGGGTAGAATTTCCTCTTTCCCATGTTCACACATCACAGTACAATTCGGTTCCCACAAATTAAGCGATGAAATTTGCGCCAACACGTCAGGAATAAATCCTTGTCCATACGGTGGATCTAACAACACTAAACCAAATTTCTTTCCGGCACATCCGTATTGCTTGAGAGCCTCCCGATAATCCAACTGAGAAAGTTCCGCTTGCTTCATAAACCCCGTATGTATCAAATTCTCCCGAATAATATGCACACAAGTTCGGTTACAATCATTCATATACGCAAACTTAGCGCCTCGGCTGAGAGCTTCAATCCCCAAGCCACCGTTTCCGGAGAAAAGATCCAACACCATTCGTTCGGAAATTTCCCCTGTCAAAATACTGAACATGGACTCTTTCACTCGATCCAGTGTGGGTTTCGTCTTCTCTGACGGAACCGTCTTAATTTTGAGTCCGCGGGCGCTTCCCGCAATAACACGAACCATGGGTTGCCACACCGCCGTCTCTAAACTAATTCATTTCATAGTATAAATCCCATGGGGGCTTTTTGTCAATGTCCAATCGCAACAAGTACTGTTTTAATATTAGTACGGACGGTAAAATGTTGGGTTTATACGCACCATTGTACCTGGCGTCAAAAGGAAGCGGGACACAAAAACCATTTATTCACGTTCTGTGTCCCGCAAGTATCTTATATACCGTGTATAAAATCAACGACAAGACGGTAAATCTTTCACTGGTTTTTTCCGGAAAATAAGGTATAATGGAGATAAGATTTTGAAGCAGGAGGCAAGAAGCAAATGGGCATTCCGGTTACTTTTCTAAAAGGCGTCAAAAGCAAGCGTGCAGCTATGCTGGAAGCCTTGGGCGTACACACACTGGAAGACCTGGCTCTTTTGCTGCCCAGAGGGTATGAAGATCGTACCAAGATTGCCCGAATTGCAGAGCTGGCACCGGATTTAGAAGTCACGATTACCGCAAGAATTATGCGGATAAATTTCCGGCAAATCCGCCGAAATTTTTCTGTGATGAATCTTTGGGTTTCAGACGGTACCGGCGAGATAACCATTACGTTTTATAATCCTAAATATATTAAAAATCGGTTTGAGAAAGGTTCAGTGATACGCTTCTTTGGTAAGATTATCAAAGGTTACTACGGATTTGAGATGACCAATCCTGTATTTGAAATTGCATCCGAAACAAATACAAATTCCGATTTTGCCGAAATCTTGCCGATTTATCCCTTAGCCCAAGAATT
>JAZRHX010000363.1:0-3078 GCA_045644985.1 Clostridia bacterium
CTTTCCGGCATTCGGGATATTTCCGTGCTGGAAGATCCGCCCCAAGACCGACTTCCGGTGCAAACTTACGTAGCAGAATGGGATCCGGCCTTGATTCGCAACGGTATTTACCGTGAAATGGCACGAAAGGGGCAGGTTTTCTACCTCTATAACCGGGTGCAGACCATGGGGGAGAAGTTACTTGCCCTTCGAAATCTTGTTCCGGAAGCCAGAATTGCCATGGCTCACGGTCAGATGGGAGAGCGGGAGCTGGAAGACATTATGCAAGCCTTCTACCAAGGGGAATATGACGTGCTGTTATGTACCACGATTATCGAATCTGGTTTGGATATGCCCAACGTGAACACTATTATTGTAGAAGACAGTGACCGCATGGGTCTTGCCCAGCTTTATCAGATTCGAGGTCGTGTGGGTCGCGCGTCGAAGCTGGCCTACGCCTATATTACGTATAAAAAGGATAAAAGTCTTTCGGAAATTGCGGAAAAACGTTTGCGAACCATTCGAGAATTCACCGAATTCGGCTCCGGCTTCAAAATTGCCCTGCGGGATTTGGAAATTCGCGGTGCCGGCAGCGTCCTTGGCGAGCGGCAGCACGGGCAATTGGCGGTGGTGGGCTATGAAACCTACTGTAAACTCCTCTCCGAAGTGGTGTTAGAAGAGCAAGGCGGTAAAATGGCGCCGGAGAAGCCGCCTATTAGTATTGAATTTAAGGTCAATGCTTATATCAGCAGCGATTATATCGAAGACGAGGAGGCGCGCTTTGATTTATATCAGAAAATTGCCCGGGTAGAAACGGAAGAGGACGCTTTGGAGGTTACCGACGAGCTAATTGACCGATATGGGGATGTGCCTTCCAATGTGCAGAGTTTGTTGAAAATATCCCGAATTCGTTATTGCGCCGAGCGTTGCGGATTCAGCGCAGTCATACAGAAGCCCCAGTGTTTCTCCTTCATATTGGGGACGGGTGCTGTGTTTCTGCGAAACATGGACGGCGCCCAGGGAGAGGCATACCAACATTTCACCAAGAAGTACGGGCGTAAAATGTCTTTAAATGCTATGGGAAATCCGGCATCGATTGCGCTCTATATTGATTTATCTCAGTCTCAGGAACGGATTTTAGATGAAATTCTGGAGTTCCTGCAGGATTTGGGGCAGGTAATGGGGTAAAATGGCAGGTTGAATATTCTGCAATTTTGCTTGACCAGAACAAAGCGCCCACTTAGTTATGCTAATGAACCAATACGCAGGGTGCGGTACCTGTGAACAGGTCTGCCTAAAGAAGTTTGAGATTCATAAAATGATGGAAGATTTTGCGGCACGAATCTGTCACAAATAAAACATTGCAAAAAGTTGTCCGACACGATATAATAATAGGACGAGTATTTTTTATTACTTTTGTTATTATTTTATTAAGATAAGAAGGCGGTTGGTAGAGATGGCTACGAATTTGAAAGCCAAGAAGAAGACAGGTACGTACGACAATAAACTGATTCTGTGGATTTCCGCAGGATTGGCTGCTTTTGTTGTATTGGTTGTTGCAATCTTTATGATTGTAAGCTATTCCACAAATTATGTTGCGAAGGTGAATGGAATGAAGATTTATACGTATGAGTATAAATATTTCTTAACCCAAGCCATTGCAGAGAAGTTTGAAGAGCCTGAAGGCTATGATAAGATGACCAGTCAAGAGAAAGAAGAAGCTTTCAACAAGTTCTTTACAGATAAAGTGAAGGCAGAGTGCCAACAGGAAGCTTTGGAAGAGGCTCGGAAATTCAAGGCATCCTACAAATTGGCGGTTCAGGCTGGTTTTAAGTTGACCGCAAAGGAACGGGCAAATGCAAAGTCCTACATTGATTATCAGTTAAATATGTATACTTCTTCTTACGGTCTTGATACGGCAACAGCAACGTATTATATTACCGGCGGTAGCATGAGTTTATCTGAATATAAGGAATACAGCATTCGTCAAGCCGCAATTGAGAAATATAAGACAGAGCTTAAGAAAGATTATACGGTTACTACCGAAGAAATGAAAGAAATTTACGATGAGGATCCCAACGAATACCGTACTTTAACCGGTCGTGTATATAAGTTTGCGATTCCTTCCAAGCCCACGGTTCCTAAGGATAAGAACGGTAAAGATATTTCCAAGGATACTACCGATGAGGAACTTAAGAAGGAATATGCGAAGTATGAAGAGTCCTTGAAAGAATATGAGCAAAAGGTTGCAAACTTTATTCGTCTTTGTGATGAAATGCAGGCGGCGATTGACGCAGGTGAGAAATACACCTTGTATGATCGTGACTACGTAACTTATGAGATTAAGAAGGATAAAGAGGGGAAGGAAGTTATCCTTGTAAAGGAGGGTGACTTTGAAGCACTTTGCGCAATGTCCTCTTGGACTTCTGCAAGTAGCAACAAAGGTGTTATTACGGTGGGCGCTGACCAGAATAGCGGCGTTGAGGAAATTGATGAATATATTCTTCAAATGCAATGGAATGAAGCCCGCGACGGATTTATCTTTGTAGAGGAGAAGGACGAGGAAGAAGAGAAGGATAATGCACAAGACGAATCCGCTTCCACATCTTCCGCAGCAGAAGATAAGAAGGAAGAGAAGAAGCCTACACCTTCTAAACTTCAGAAGATTGAGATTAAGAATGATGACGGAGTTCTGACAGCTTTGTACTTGGTTCGCGTAGAGAACATCGATGACTTTAATACAGAAGTTGAGAAGAAGGACGATAAGGAGACAGAAGAAGAAACATTAAATACAGTTCAATCCGGTATTAAAGAAACCATTCTTGAAGACAAGGCGGTTGCTGATTTAGAAGCAAAAGTTAAAGCTGCAGGCAAGAAGTTTGCGGTGACCGATAAGAAGAAAGGACGTTTGGACAATCTTTTGAAAGATATGTTTAAATAACAGGGTTCTTCCGAGAAATGAAACGAGGCTGTCTCCGTAACCGGGAGGCAGCCTTATTTTGTGAAAATCACCGTGCGGGTGGAACTGCTTCACCGCCGTCTGCGCTGGTAGCCGGCACATCGCATAATTGTCCGCGACTCAGTGCTTCTTCTTCGGTA
>JAZRHX010000364.1:0-10382 GCA_045644985.1 Clostridia bacterium
TAAAATATCTACAAAAGGGAAGGAAGTATGAGAATGAAGAAAGTTTTTAGTATTTTGTTGGTATTGGTGTTGGCATTTTCCTTGTTTGGTTGCGGCGAAGGGGAAGTAACGCCCTCCGAGGCGCCTACTGCACCGACTTCAGAGTCACCCACAGAGGCTCCTACGGAAAACCCGACTGCGAAGCCGCTTACGTTATAGGACCGCTTCAAAGAATACCCCGCACTGCTGAATGCAGATGCTACAACGCGTTGGGGTATTATAACAGTATTGATGCGTTGACCACTTCTCGCGTGTTTGCGTGGACCATTGAACATGTAAACCATTGTAATTTTGTAGCTGATGAAACTTACAAGTATTCCTATAAGATTACGGATTTGGATGCTTTTACAGAGAAGTATTTGGGCCGTACTTATGACTATCTGCCTATTACCAATGAAGATTTGGTATTGGATCCGGAAAGTGATACCTTGACCGTTATTTATCACGGTGCCTATGGCGATATGTCGGTACGGGCGGTGTATGAGTCTTACACCCAGGTGGACGATACCCATTTTGAAATTACCTATCACACCGGCGGCAGCACATATGAGAATAACCAGACGTCTTATTGGAAAGTCACCAAGAAGATTTCCGTGGAACTGGTGGATGGTAACTACATTATGACCGCCCATAAGGAAGCCGCAAAGACAGAAATTGCCATTGATGATTATTACGACTGGTACGTAAACTAATATAGAGAAAGGTGGACTTGATATGTCAGTGATGAAAGTAAGCAAAGATAATTTTAACGAAGTGAAGGCCAGCGACAAACCTGTTCTTTTGGACTTCTACGCAGATTGGTGCGGACCTTGCATGATGGTGTCTCCCATTGTGGATGAAATTGCTAAAGAGAATCCACAGTATTTGGTAGGAAAGATTAACGTGGACAATGAACCGGAACTGACGCAGGCTTTCGGTGTTGTCAGTATTCCTTTGTTGATTGTGATGAAGGACGGCAAGATCGTAAATCAAGCCGTGGGCGCCCGTTCCAAAGATCAAATTCTGGCGATGCTTCAGGGCTAAATTTGGAGGGTATCTCCTGCAGACAAATAGTGTAGCTTTGGCATCCATTGCTGCATATAGGTAAATTGCGGAGTTCCGGTACAGTGGCAGGTGTAAAATGTTGTGGAACTTTCCCGTAGGATCCGGGCGTATTCCGCTAAAGTTTCATCCAAAGGCAACTTGGAAAAATGAAATCCGCCGACCAGCACGTCCGGCCGGAACCATTGTATGATATTCAAGATTCCTTTGTGGGAGCACCCGCTGATCAGCACCTTTTTGCCCGCTTCTTCAATGAGTAAATACTGCTCGTGCAGAAAGGCATCGGGGAGAAATTGACCGGCGTCGGTGCGCCGGGTGAGTCCAAAAGAACCTAAATCATAAGGCTTTACGTTTGCATTACAAGTGTGCAGCGTAAGGCCTTTTTCTATGGTGTATTCGTCTTGGGTCATGGTGAGACGGGGATGTCCTTGGAGTGTGCTGTCTAAACCGATGTATTTCGTCGTCCCATTATAATAGGCGCCGAAGGCGTGTTCGTTTACATAAACAGGCGCATGGGTGTTCATTTCTAAAAATTTTACCAGTCCGCCTCCATGGTCATAGTGACCGTGGGAGAGGATGGCAAAGTCTATTTGGGAAAGAACAATATCCATTCTACCTGCATTCTGGGTGAAAAGATCTGTCTGTCCCATATCAAACAAAATCTTCCTACCACAAGCCTCGATATATAAAGATAGCCCATGCTCTGTCTCAAATCCCGGATTTGCTGTGTTCTCGGTTAAACAAACAATGCGCATTGCATAAAACCTCCCATTGATTCAATTATAGGCTGGGGTGGTGAAAGTGTCAATGTAAAGTCCGTTTTATTGGACAGCAACCTCGCTATACTAAAAACACCGGATGTCACCGGGATTTCACGAAAGGTTGTGTTTATAATGAAATTCTATGGATTGATTACAATAGTAACCGTTATCATTATGTTGCTGCCCGTAGCGGGCGTTTACTTGCTGGCGCTTGCAGGGCCGGGAGGCAAACTCTTAGGTGTCCCTATGTTGGTTGTAGGCATTATCCTGTGGGCATTGGTGTTCAATGATTTTGGAGGCCGAGCGCATTATGTGTGATAAAGGGCGAGCGCTTGCTGCAGTTGTTCCACTAGCCCTTTTTGTACAGATAGCGGCGCTGTTATTTGAACTTCATCCCCGAAATTTAGTACCCAGGCATAGAAGAGGGGACTGGTTTGCACTTTGACGTGGAACTCAAAATGTTCTGTATCTACCTTGCGGAACACTACGTCTTGCCCGAAGCGGTCGATCATGACGGAAGCTAAATGGTTTTTACACCGAAGTGTCACTGTTTCTTCCTGCCCGCCGTACATACCGAAGGTCTTCTTGGAGTAGATCCCTAAATCAAAATCCTTGAAATGCGCTTCCCCGTCTCGCTTTTTGTCTGTTAACTGAATCTTCTGCATCTTGTCTACGCGGAAATGTTTGATGGTGCCTGTCTGGCTATCAAAGCCGATCAGGTAGTAATTCTCATCATCCCAAGTGAGTGCCCAGGGACTGATTTCGTACATCTTACCGTTGTGGCGCAGTACTTTCTCTTTCTTCTCATTCCAGGTGAAATACTGGAACGTAATCCTCACGTTCTTGCCGAGGGCTTCGTGAATGGCATCTACAAAGTAGTAAATACTTTCGTTCATGGTCTTAATTCGATTGTGTACTACCACGTTTCGTTGAAGCTGCTGGGCTTCATGGCGACTGGCGAATCCTGCTAACTTCTTAATCAATTCACTGCTTTTCTTGTGAGTAATAAATTTAGAAGATTGTACCGCATCTACCAGGAGCTTCAGTTCCGGCAACTCGAATTGCCGACTGACTACATGGTAGGTAGTCTTCTTACCTCTGCGTTGTTCGATGTCTATTCCAAACAGCCGTAAGGTTTCCAAATCATCATAGAGTGCTTTGCGCTCCGCATCTACACCCAAATCCCGAAGGGCAACAAGTAAATCTTCGGTGGTTAATCCGTGGACATCGTCCGTGCGTTCCAGTAAAATGCGCATTAAATAAAGTATTTTGATTTTCTGATTCGCACCCTTAGGCATAGCGTTGGAACTCCTTCTTTGTATATTAAACTCAGTATAACGGATTTTGAGGAGGAAAACAAGAACGGGGATTGACGTCTACGATCGCTTATTGTATTATTGTATTAGTTCAGTAATACAGTGGAGGCGCCAAATGCAGTTTGAATTTGAGAACAACATACCCATCTATCTCCAGTTGGTGGAGCAGATGAAACTGCAAATCATTGCAGGACAGTTGCAACCCGGGGACCGAATTCTTTCCGTACGGGAATTGGCCATGGTGCACAAAGTCAATCCCAACACTATGCAGAAAGCCCTTTCTGAATTAGAGAATCAGGGACTGATTTACACGGAGCGTACCAACGGTAAGTTTGTAACGGAAGATGAGGGGCTGATTGCTAAATGCAAGACAACTTATGCGGATGCTCTTACCGAGAGATTCCTGGCATCCATGGCGACCATCGGATTTGACCGAGAAGCTTCCGCAGCGTATTTAAGAGAATTAAGAGAGGAGCGATAGAATGGCTTTATTGGAATGTATTCATTTATATAAAGACTTTGGAGAACAACAGATTTTGACAGATGTGAACTTAACGATTCCGGAAGGGAAGATTATCGGACTGTTGGGGAAGAACGGCACCGGTAAATCCACGTTGATTAAATTGATGAATGACTTGCTCACGCCCACACAAGGGGAAGTGCGGGTCAAAGGTCTGCCGGTTGGGGTGGAGAGCAAGAAAATCATTGCTTATCTACCGGAACGGACATATCTGGATAAGAATATGACCGTGAACCAAGTGGTTCGATTTTTTGAAGATTTTTACGAGAACTTTGACAGCCAGAAAGCCCGGAAGCTTTTGCAAGACTTAGATTTAGATGCAACCCGCAAACTGACTAAGATGAGTAAAGGGATGCAGGAGAAAGTACAACTGGTATTGGTAATGAGCCGCAAAGCGGATTTATATATCTTGGATGAGCCTTTAGGGGGTGTGGACCCGGCCACGCGGGATTATATCTTAGATACGATTCTCACCAATTTTAATGAAGGTGCCAGCGTGCTTATTTCCACCCACTTAATTCAGGACATTGAGCGGATTTTGGACGAAGTGATTTTTATTGACAAAGGCAAGATTATTTGTCATGAAGAATGCGACGTGCTTCGGGAAAGGGAGAATGGGTCCATTGATGAAATCTTTAGGAGGATGTTCCGATGCTGAGAAAGTTATTAAAATATGATTTAAAGAGTGTAATTCCTTTTTTATGTATTTTCTATATTCTAGCTATTGGTTTTGCGGGACTTTCCAGGTTTTTTCTGCATTTTTCCAACGTGCTGATCTGGGAAATTATCGGACAGATTTTCAGTGGCGCCGCCATTTCTATGATGTTTAGTATTTTTATTAACACGGCGATGCGTTTCTGGGTGTTGTTTCGGCAAAATTTGTATGGGGATCCTTCTTACTTGACCCATACCTTGCCGGTTCACAAACGTACTATTTATCTGTCTAAAGCACTAACCGCGCTGATTGCTTTGGCTCTTTGTTTCGGCGTTATTGGTCTTACGTTGATTATTCAGTACGCGGGGACCGCTTTTGAAACCGTGGTGGGTTCTTTGCTGGTACTGTTTTCTAAGAATCATCCCATTCTGTGTGCACTTTTGTTGCTATGGGTGTTGTTCCTGCAAGTTACCAATATCCTTCAATGCGGACTTTCAGGCATTATCCTGGGGCACAAAAAGAACAAGACCAAGATTGGTTGGTCAGTATTGGCAGGTTTTGGTATCTATGCGATAGGTCAGCTGCTTCTCTTAGCGGCGGTTGGAATCATTGCCCTGTTTAATCAAGATTTTATGCATCTGTTTACTACGGCTCAAATTGTGAATATACAAGATGTTTGGTCTTTGATGGTAGTCTGTTGTGTTTTGGATGCAGGCCTGATTGCAGGGGGCTATTGCTTGAATCTTAAATGGCTCAAGCAAGGGGTTAACGTAGATTGATGCGTTCAGTATTGCAGATACAAATAGACCAGAAAAGCAGTATGAAGCATAATCATGAAAGGCAGGCCCAACATAAATTTGGGCTTGCTTGTTTTGTGATGAATGACAATCATGGTGATCACCATGGGGAAAGCGCCCCCTAATGCGCCTAACAGCAGTAAGTTTCGCTCCCGAATGCGCCCTTTGGGATTGCGCGTTGCTGCCACCTTGTCGTAAATGGTTACGAAGATGGAGGTGAGGGCGATGGCGACAGTATACATAATCAGCAGGGCCTTGATTTCCGGTGGCATAGGGTCATCTCCTTTGGGTAAAATGTCTTCTTGCTGATTATAGCATATTTGAGAGAATTTTGTTGACATTTTACAGAAGTTTTTTTACTATAACAGCAAAGGAGTTGTTGACTGTGAGAAAGATTGTTTGGAGCCTTGTATTGGTTGTAATGACGAGTCTGTTGTGGATGCCCTTGTCTGTGTCTGCAGCGACGCCTATGAGTGCCCAAGCAAAAGCCGGTGATGCTGTTGTAGATGGCTGGATTGGTAATGGGGAATATGGGGATCCTTACGTTCTATCGGGCGCGAATACGGTATCTTGGGGCGATTGGGGTTCAATCCGTACAGAGATTACGTACCGCTTTGCCTGGTCTTCCAAGGGGCTGTATTTAGCTATTACGTATAATCCTTCTTATGTGGAATCGGATAGTTTACTCCAATTGGATTGTAATCCGGGCAATCAGCTTCGCGGCAGTCAGGAAGGTTTATTTTTCACCATCTATCCGGATCATCGGGTTACCTTGCACAACCATCGAACACAAGCCGGAGACGCTTCTGCTGCCCCCTATGATCTTTCTGCCCAAGTACAGATTGCCTCCTATATGCTGGGTGAATACAGAACAACGGAAGTGTTGCTTCCTATGGAAGCATTCCGAATTACGAATCGGAATTTCACTTTCTCTCGTGGTATTTTGCGTGCATCGGCTGTGGTGATGCTGAAGAACAACGGTGTTTGGTCCACCGGCGCTGCTTTTGGTAAGCAGATAGAGTCATGGACGTTGGATAGCATTGGCTTGGGTACCCTTACGTTGCTCCCCGGAAGATCTTTTGGCTCCGGAGCCGTAGATCCAGACTTTGGGGTGGATCCGGATATGGGGGTTGATATGGAGGATTCAGTGAGACCTTCTGAAGTGATTCAGGCTTTGGGCACCATTGCCTTGATCTTCGTAGGGATTTATTTCATTTTAGGCATTCTGGTGGTAATTTTGGCGGTCGTTTTGCTCATTGTATTGTGTGTACGCAGAAAGAAACGAATGAACCGGCAATAATTGCCATCTTGCCTTGCAAAAAGGGGAATATTCTTATATAATGAAACGAAATCGCATATTTTGTGAAAGGGGACTTTTCTATCGTGGACAAGAAGAACACGTATTATATTACAACACCGATTTATTATCCCAGTGGCAACATGCATATCGGTCACTCTTATACAACCGTTGCGGCGGATACAGAAGCCCGCTACAGACGTTTGAAGGGTCAGGATGTTATGTTCCTTACGGGAACGGATGAGCATGGTCAGAAGATTCAGCGTAAAGCCCAAGAGAAGGGCGTAACGCCGAAGGAGTATGTGGATGAAATCGTTGCCAATACTAAAGAACTTTGGAAGATTTTGGATATCTCCAATGACAAGTTCATTCGAACTACCGATGATTTCCACGTAAAGGCTGTACAGAAGATCTTTAAGCAGTTGTACGATCAAGGGGATATTTACAAAAGCGAGTACGAAGGTTTGTACTGTACCCCTTGCGAGTCTTTCTGGACCGAGACTCAGTTGGTAGACGGCAAATGCCCCGACTGCGGTCGTCCCGTAGAGAAGACCAAGGAGGAGAGCTACTTCTTCCGCCTTTCTAAATACCAAGACCGTTTGATTGAATATATTGAAAGCCATCCGGATTTCATTCAGCCAACAACCAGAAAGAATGAGATGCTGAATAACTTCCTCCGTCCGGGACTTTCGGATTTGTGCGTATCCCGTACCACCTTTGACTGGGGTATTCCCGTAACCTTTGATAATAAACACGTGGTGTACGTTTGGGTGGATGCTTTATCCAACTATATTTCCGCCCTTGGGTACGGCAGTGAAGACGACAGTTATTTCAAGAAATATTGGCCTGCGCAGGTACACTTGGTAGGGAAGGAAATCGTTCGTTTCCACACCATTATCTGGCCCGCTATTTTAATGGCTTTGAATTTGCCCTTGCCGGAGCAAGTATACGGTCACGGCTGGCTTTTGATTGACGGGGGCAAGATGTCCAAGTCTAAAGGAAACGTGGTGGATCCTCGTGTTCTTTGTGCAAAATACGGTTCTGATGCCATTCGTTATTTCTTGCTTCGTGAAGTGCCCTTCGGTGCGGACGGTTCTTTCACCAACGAGGCTTTGATCAACCGTATCAATGCAGACCTTGCAAACGACCTGGGCAATTTGGTTTCCAGAAGTGTGTCTATGCAGATGAAGTATTTTGGCGGCAGTCAACCGGCGGATTACACCGTGACGGCTTTGGAAGAAGAAATCCACAGTCTGTTTAAGGAAATTTTTACCAAAGCAGAAGAGAATTTGAACGCCCTTCAGTTCCCTACGGCTTTGACGGAAATTTGGAAAGGCGTTTCTCGTCTCAACAAATACATTGACGAAACAGCGCCTTGGGTACTGGCGAAAGAGATTGAAACCAATGAAGACAGCCGCAAGCGCTTAGCCGGCGTGATGTACACCTTGCTAGAAGGTATCCGGATGATTTCTATCTTAATCGAGCCCTTTATGCCCAGAACACCGGAGAAGATTTGGGCGCAAATCGGCCTTTCCGGAAAGAAGGATTTGACGGCTTGGGAGCAGGCAAACGTTTGGGGATTGTACCCGGTGGCTACCACCGTAGAGAAAGGGGAGGCTTTGTTCCCCAGAATCGATATGAAGACAGAGATGGAAGCGTTGGAGAAGTTGGAAGCCGAAATGAAGAAGGCTACCGCTGCTGCCCCCGCGACCACATCGGAGGAGCCGGATAATCTCATTACCATTGACGATTTTGCTAAAGTTCAGATGAAAGTTGCGGTTGTATTAGAAGCGGAGAAGGTTGAAGGGGCAGACAAACTCTTAAAGCTTCAATTGGATATCGGTTCCGAAACCCGTCAGGTGGTTTCCGGTATTGCCAAACAGTATACACCGGAAGATATGATCGGCAAGAAAGTCGTGCTGATTACCAACTTAAAGCCGGCAAAACTTCGTGGCATTGAGTCTCAAGGTATGATCTTGGCGGCTACCAAGGGGAAGAAATTAACGCTGGTCACCATTGACGGAGATATTCCCGCAGGCGCAGAGATTTCGTAAAGTCCTTCCTTGAGAATGGGCATCGCATTTGTTTTTTTGAGGGGTCTATGCCCAGAGAATGGGCATGGATCCCTTTTTTAGAAGATTGTATGCCCAAAAAGGACAAAATCTAGTGAAGAAAACCTATTTTACTATGGTTTATATAAAATTTCTGGGCATAGCAACACGAAAGAAACGTGCCTGTGCCCAGAAACTGTCTTACTATATGATTTTGGAACTTTTTTCACCCGCGATGCTGGACGAAATCCTCTAAGTCCTTCCGCTTCTTCTTTCGCAAAGAATCCCCTCGACCGGCATATCCTACGGTAATCACCAAACGCACCGGTGCATCCAATCCGCAGATTTTGCGAATCTTCTCATCATCAAACCAACCCAAGATACAAGTTCCTAAACCCTGCGCAGTGGCTTCTGCGGTTAAATATGCTGCCACGATGCCAATATCCATAGAGCGGTAGTCATTACCTTTCAATTTAGATCCAACCGCTGCCGTCTTCACGTAAGGCGCTTCGGAAATCACAATCAAAACAGGAGCGTCCTTGGTAAAATGGTTGATGCCTATACCCGTCGTTGCTTCCGCAACGGATTTCCCGCTTGCTCCGGTGCAAACCGTCAGGTGATACGGCTGACCGTTGCAGGCGGAGGGCGCTAATTGGGCAGCGCGTAGAATAGCTTGTAACTTTTCTGCTTCCACAGCTTTGGAAGCATCATAATTGCGGCAAGATTGCCGATTCATAGCAATTTCTGTAAAATTCATATTAAGGCACCACAATGTGGAGAATGGATTCTCCTAAATGCACAAAGGAATCAAAAATCTTCTGAATCGTCAACATCAGATTCAAATTCCCCAGCGTATCGTCCAATAAACTTCCAATAAACAGTACGAGACAAACTCCGCAGGCGTTGAGGATCAATCCTGCCAGCACGCAAATCACACCGGCAAGAATTCGATTCAATCTGCGGGCCATCTTCCTATACACGGCACCCACAAAGAAGCCCATCAGCATCTTGGGCAGGCAGGTTACCAGCAACTTATAAATAGCAGGCGCTGCCAAAACACTTCCGGAGAAGCCGCACACAAAGGAAATCAGTCCGCCTACCAAGCCGATAATTAAGCCGCCGCTCTTGCCGCAAATCATCCCTGCAACGCAGGTGGTGATCAGAATCAAGGTGTACCCCACCAAAGGTTGTCCCACCCCGAAGACGCTCAGCAGCACTGCTTCAAAACCCACCACGGCAGCACATATCAATAATTCTGTGTAATAATTTGCATTGGATCTCTTTCTTGCCATTTTAATCACCTACAGTTAATATACAAAATACGGAAATCCCCAAACCTTTGCCAAAATCCGTCAAACCTTCACCGGTTGTGGCGGTCATACCCACTTGGACGGGGGGAATACCGCACAAATTAGCAATGTTCTCCCGGATGGCAGGAATATGGGCGGATAAATGGGGCTTCTTACATTCCACCGTGAAGGAAACGTGTACAATGGAATCGCCCAGTGCCTTTAAATCTTCCAACGCCAGTTTCAAATAGGCCGCAGAATCAATCACGCCGGCCTTGCATAGGTCATCCGCCGGCTTGCCCAATATATTTCGACAAGTAATGCCGGAAATGGCATTGGTTAAAGCGTGGAGGATAACGTCTCCGTCGCTGTTGGCAGACAAGGATAAATCGCAAGAGGGGAGAACGTAACCGCCCAAGATAAGGGGCTTCCCGGTGAAAGTCTCTTCAAAGCGATGGGAATCTTGTCCAATTGCGCAACGCGTCATACTACCCGCCTCCTTATTTACCGCTGGACCCGAAGCCACCGCCCCGATTCTCCCCGATGTCCGCTACGCTGTCTACCAAGGTGAAAGCCGCCATGGGTACACGCTGGAGTACGAACTGGGCAATGCGGT
>JAZRHX010000365.1:0-1992 GCA_045644985.1 Clostridia bacterium
GATGATCGCATTGGCAATACGCTGGGGCGTAGCATATAAAGGGCCCAAGGGGTGTGCCATAGAGTGTACAATACCAAGACCTACGTTGGAAAAGCCCATGCCGGCTACGTACTGACCTAATGCCATACCTTCGCGACCTTCCGGTGTACCTGCAACGGCGCCTCTTAAAGAACGGGCAATAATTTCAATGGACTTTAAGTGGAACATATCGGAAAGTTCCCAAGCTCCTGCGGTAATATACCCTTCAATCGCGTGGGTGAGGGCATCCATACCGGTTGCGGCGGTTAAGCCCTTGGGCATGGTGCTCATCATGTCAGGATCTACAAAAGCAACTACGGGAATATCGTGGGGGTCTACACAAACCATCTTCCGATTCTTCTCAACGTCTGTGATTACGTAGTTGATGGTAACTTCTGCTGCGGTGCCTGCTGTGGTGGGTACGGCGAAAATGGGTACGCATTTTTGCTTGGTATCGGCTACGCCCTCTAAACTTCTTACGTCTGCGAAATCCGGGTTAGTAATGATAATACCCACTGCTTTGGCTGTATCCATGGAAGAACCGCCGCCGATGGCAATAATATAATCCGCACCGGATGCCTTAAATGCGGCTACGCCGTTTTGCACGTTCTCAATGGTGGGGTTTGGCTTAATATCGGAATAAACGTCATAGGCGAGACCCGCACCGTCCAATACGTCCAGCACTTTCTTGGTTACGCCGAAACGGATCAAATCCGGGTCAGAGCATACAAATGCTTTCTTAAATCCTCTTGCCTTAGCCTCTGTCTCAATAGCCTGGATGGCACCGGCTCCGTGATAAGAGGTCTCATTCAGGATAAATCTGTTTGCCATGGTTTTCAAACTCCTTTATATTGAACTTATATGGTAATTATTATGGTATCACAAATGGAAAATACCGTCAACTTCGTCCATTGTAAAATGCCCGGAAATTCGCTATAATTAGCATGCATTAAATGTAAAGGAAGTATGCAACATGAATTTGGAGAAAATCGTAGCCTCATTAAATCCTTGTCCTTGCGGACGGACACACACCTTTGATACCAAAGTGGTGGAAACCGGAAGCGGAATCACGGTTCGGACAGGAGCCATTTTACGGGACGCCGGATTCCAAGATCGGATTTTGCTGGTGGCAGACCGCAATACGTTGAGCGCCGCAGAAGGGGTACTGGAAAGCCTTACCAATGACCATTTTACCGTAAAACAGTTGATCTACGAGGATTTGAAGAGTGCGTGTGTTGAGCAAGTGCGAGAAATTGAAGCTTTGTGCGCCGACGTGGACGGCGTGATTTCTGTGGGTACCGGCTCTTTGAATGACGTTTGCCGCGTGGCAGCCTATGAAATGAAGAAACTGCTTTGCATTTTCGCTACAGCGCCTTCTATGGACGGCTTTGCATCCGATACGGCGCCCATTATTGAAAATAATTTTAAAACCTCCTGGCAGGCAGCGCAGCCGGCGGTGATTATTGGCGATACTAAGATTTTGGTGAAGGCACCGGCCATTTTGAAGTCCTCTGGTTTCGGCGATATGATGGCCAAGTACATCGGTCTTGTGGATTGGAAGATTGCCCATTTGCTCATTGATGAATATTATTGTGAGAACGTGGCAGCTATTACCCAAGAGGCGACGGACCGGATTGCAAGTCTTGCGGATCGCATTTTAGAAGACAGCGAGGAAGCGGCCGGCGCGGTGATGGAGGCTTTGATTATGACCGGTCTTGCCATGAAATTGGCGGGTTGCTCCCGTCCTGCCAGCGGTGCAGAACACGTGGTTTCCCATTATTTGGAATGTCATAAGGTGATTCAAGGCATTTGGCCGGACTATCACGGCCGGAAAGTGGGTGTGGCCACGGTTTACTGCAATCGCTTGTACCGAAATCTAGCGGAACGCCTTCCTGAAATTCATTGTACCAAGGATACAACGGATTGGGATGCGGTTTATGCCCATTATGATGAGAAGATGCATGCAGACGTAAG
>JAZRHX010000366.1:0-4225 GCA_045644985.1 Clostridia bacterium
AAAATCCGGCGTTCCCATAAAAACAATTCTTAACATGGGGTCACATCCGTTCGTAATTTACAGCTAAATCTTTGTATAAAATACCTTCTAAATGATCCAACTCGTGACAGCAAATAACAGCCAAAAAGCCTTCTGCCCGCAACGTAACAGGCTCGCCGTATTCATCCAGCCCTTCCACCGTAACCTGCATAGGTCGATCCACTTCTCCACGGAATCCGGGCAAGCTGAGACAACCTTCGCAGGAACGCTGTTTACCGGATTTCTCCGTAATTTTTGGGTTAATCAACGCGAATTTATGACCCTCTCGATCATCAATCACAACGATTCGCTTCACCACACCGATTTGAGGTGCCGCAAGGCCTACGCCATCCGCTTCATACATGGTATCAAACATATCGCTAATTAAGCGACGGGTACCGTCCGTGATTTCATTCACCGGTTTACAAATTGTTCTGAGGACGTCGTCTCCCTCTGTCCGCACATTTCGAATTGCCATCTAAACACTCCTCTACTCAAATGTATACGATAATCGCATTTTATATCCTAATTTCTTCTTAAGCAGCCATGCTTGCAGCAACGCTGCAGCCTCCTCCCGACGTTGGGCTTTAATCCGAACCAACCATCGGTACTGTTCGTTTATTTTCGGGATAGGTGCTCGCGTTGGTCCCAATACCTCCACATCTCCTTGGAAATTCAATTTCTCCTGTTGCATGCGAAGGGCCGTCACCTGATCCTTCATCCAAAGGAATCCTGCCCGATCGTCTTGGCAAGTTAGTTGTAAGGTACAAATGGTACAATAAGGAGGATACCAAAGATTCTCCCGAATTACAATCTCGTTTCGGTAGAATTCCTCATAATTTTGGTGTTGCGCAGCTAAAATGGCGTAATTATCCACGTCATAAGCTTGAATCACCACATGCCCCGGATGTTCACCCCGTCCGGCACGTCCTGCAACCTGCGTAAGCAGCTGGAACGTCCGCTCTTCACAGCGGTACTCCGGTACATTTAAAAGTCCATCCGTATTCAAGACGCCCACCAACGTTACGCCGGGGAAATCATGGCCTTTCGTAATCATTTGCGTGCCAACCAAGAAAGGAATATTCCCTTGAGAGAACGCCTTTAAGATTCTGGCGTGTCCATCCTTCTTAGCAGTAGTATCCGCGTCCATTCTAAGGACTTGCGCGCCGGGGAAAAGCCGTTCAAGCTCCTGTTGAATTCTTTCCGTACCGGTACCGCGGTATTCCAAATAAGGACTGCCACAAGCGGGACACTGTTCCGGTGCCTGAACCGTATTGCCGCAATAATGGCAAATCAATCGTCTGGAAGTCACGTGATAGGTCATAGCAACATTGCACTTCCCACACTTCATGGTTCGGCCACATTCTCGGCACATCAAGCCGGAAGAATAGCCACGGCGTCCTACAAACAAAAGGGTTTGGAGCCCTTGTTCATAGTTCCCTTTCATTCTTGTCAATAACTCCCGACTGAACACGGGCACACAACCTGCCAGATGGGTTTCTTCCCGCATATCAACTACGCTTACAGAAGGAAGCGGTCGATTTCCCACCCGCTCTTCTAAAGGCAGGTACGTCACCTCTCCTTGCTGTGCACGGAAATACAGATTTACATCCGGCGTAGCAGAGCCACATAATACAACACCCCGTTCTCTGCAACGAATTTCCGCCACTTCCCGGGCATGATATTTCAGTCCTGCCTCTTCAGCCCGATAGGAACTGTCATGGGCTTCGTCTAAGATAATCAAATCAATTCGGGAGAAAGGCGCAAATACTGCCGAACGGGCGCCCACTACAATCTTAACTTCTCCCCGCTCGATACGATGCCACTGCCGAAGTCGCTGCGCATCCGTTAGTCGACTGTGCAGAATAGCCACCTGCTTACCAAAACGAGCGGCAAAGAGAGAAAGCAACTGAGGCGTCAAAGCGATTTCCGGAACCAACACAATGATATTCCCATCTCGACTTGCTACGTAGGAAATTAGTTGCATATAGACTTCCGTCTTTCCGCTTCCTGTAACGCCATGAAGCAGAAACACTCCCGGCTGTTTGCGCTCCAGTTTATATTGGACTGCATCAAAAGCCTGTTTCTGCGCTGTATTCAGCACGTGAGGTTCATAAACCGGCAACCGCAAGGCTTCTTCCGGCATCGCAGAAGCTTGCTGCCGGGCATCCACGCGCCGCCGAACGATGCGTACAAAACCTTTTCTTTCTAACGTCTTAACAGACGATTGGGAGCATCCTGCCGCAGCAATTAATTGTTCACAAGCAATCGCTTCTTGTTGCTCCATAAGAATCTCAAGGATCCGAATCTGGTGGATGTTTCGAAAAACCCCTTGGTCAATCGCCTGCCGTACCCCATCCGGAGATTGATTGAGCGTAACAAAACGTACCTGTGCGCCCACTTCATTCTTACGTCCCCGATAGGGTCGAACGCACCTTACTGCGTCTCCAAACGTACACAGATAATGATTCTTGAGTGCCATACACAAGGACAGTTCCTCTTGACTAAGCGGTGGCACGTCTACCGGAATTTCCAGAATTTCTTTAAGCTTATAAGACGGATTTTCTTGGGATTCCTTTTGGTTTTCTTGAACCAAATCCCAAATAACCCCTTCCCGTTTCCCATTGTGCGGACCAAAAGGAACCCACACAAAAGTACCCCGCGCCGGCAGGATGTCTTGGAATGACGCAGCAGGCGCGAGGTAAGTATACAAAGTATCATATTCCCGGTTGCTTTCCAGCAAATAGACCTGAACCTTCATATGCTTTCGGGAAAAGCCTCCTTACACGTAAGGTGCAATGAAATCAGGAATATTGTTCTCATCCCCGTTGATACTGATATAGAAGTGAACGTTATGCTCTTTAGAAATCTTATCAATACCTGTAAAGAAATTCCGCATAGAATCAATACCCTGGTGTACAATATAGGTCAAACCGTCAATAAAGATCGTTTCAATATCATAGTTCTGAGAAGCGACACCGCAAATAAAACCAAGGAACGGCTCTGCACCGGATACCGGGTAATCCAGAATGTTAATAAAGCGAATCTTGTGAGACAACTTTACCATCAATTCATTGCTATCGTCAATGTAAACCACATTGCCGCTACTCTGAGTTACGATGGCGTTTGCATTCTCAAGCATTTGCTTTGTCTTGCCCATACCCTTTTTCCCGTAGAAAACTTTAATCATCGATACCGCCTCCAAATATTTTTTTGAATTTCTTGGGTGTATTCTACCATATTTCCCACAAAAAAACAATACAAAGAGGAGGCTTTCCGTAAATTTATTTTCCAGAAAGCAAAACCGGTTGCAACTGTCGACCTTCCATGGCCGCCACCAAAGTTTCACCCAACAAATCAAAGTCCGCTACCAGGGAAAAAGGCTTGCGCATGCAGTCATCCTGCCCAAAGGGCACAAAATAGTAATTCTTCATAGAGAGCAGCAGGCCAATATTCTTTGCACTTCCCGCAAGCCCATCATTCGTTGATACAGCCAGGACCAAAGGTCGATTGTTGCGCATATGGGATTTAGCCGCCATCAAAACCGGTGTGTCCGTAATGGAATTCGCCAGTTTCGCCAAGGTGTTTCCGGTGCAAGGAACAATGGCTACTGCATCAAACAGCTTCTTAGGACCGATAGGCTCCGCGTCCCGAATGGTACAAATCGGTTCATGCCCACTTAACAATACAAGACGCTCCAGCAATTCCGTATTGGACATAAAACGCGTGCTCATTTCCGAACTGTTGTACGAAAGAATCGGATAAACGTCTACACCCTTTTTCACTAAAGTTTCCATGGCTTGCAGCGAAGCCCTGTGGGTGCAGAAAGAGCCTGTAACCGCAAATCCAACCCGCATTCCCTCAAGCATGCCCCATCACCTCTCCTTCTTTCTCCTCAATGATGTTATAAATAACGGATAACATATTCTCCGCAGCTGTAAAGGGAGCTACCTTGCCGGGAAGGGAGAGTGCTTTAATAACCCGCAAATCAAGTTCAGAGGCGGCGTCCGTATCTACACCGCCCGGTGCAGAAGCTACGTCAATAATCAAGCAATTTCCGGGAAGACGCTCCAAAACACTTCGGGTAACCACTTGCGTAGGCACCGTATTGTACAAAAGCTGTATTCCAGGAAGAACGTCATAAATGTTTTCATAACTGCAAGGATGAAGACCCGCAGCAAATGCAAGAGCTGCATCTTTATTTTTC
>JAZRHX010000367.1:0-6682 GCA_045644985.1 Clostridia bacterium
CGTATTCGTGCGTCAAGATATCTATCGAATATGGATGTTGTCCGTATTGCAGATATTTTCTTTGTGTTTTACGAGAATAGTTTGTTTTTCTGTGAGGAATCCAAAACAGCTGATTTGCCAAGGGGTAAAAGGGAATTAAAGATTAATATATTAGAGCGCAGTGTGATGCAACGCTTTAAGAAGATTCGTTTGTTACAAGATATCAATTTAACTGTATCTAGTGGAGAAATGGTATTGATATTGGGTGGGTCCGGTGCCGGAAAGACTACTTTCATCAATGCGGTGATGGGCTATGAGAAAGCACAGGGGAGAATTACTTATGATAAAACGGATATTTACGAAGAATATGAACGAATGAAATATCAAATTGGATTTGTGCCGCAACAGGATTTACTTCGAGGTAGCGATTCTGTTTACGATACGCTTTCGAATGCGGCTGCAATGAAACTTCCGGCCGATTATACACCGAAAGAGCGTGAACTTCGTATTCAAACCGTATTGGAAGAATTGGGGCTCAGTCGAGAACGAAATACGCTGGTATCTAAACTTAGTGGTGGACAAAGAAAGCGCTTGAGCATTGCAGTGGAATTTATTGCGGATCCTGCACTGTTTTTCTTGGATGAGCCGGACTCGGGACTTGACGATATTATGGGCAAAGGTTTGATGGAGAACTTACGAAGT
Source organism: Clostridia bacterium (assembly GCA_045644985.1). Taxonomy (GTDB): domain Bacteria; phylum Bacillota; class Clostridia; order UBA1212; family UBA1255; genus RGIG9099. The sequence continues at coordinate 682 of JAZRHX010000367.1, forward strand.
ATTGCAGATAAAGGCACCATTATTATGGTGATAACCCATAGCCCGCAACGAGCAGCCACTTTATTCGATAAAGTTATAGTTCTTGCCAAGAGTACTGTGGACAATTGCGGACATTTGGCTTTCTATGGATCGCCGGAAGAAGCATTCCGTTTCTTTGACGTACAGTCCTTTGATGGTATCGTAAAGAAAATTAACCGACCGGATGAGAATGGGGAAGGTCTATCGGACTATTTTATTGAGAAATATAACGGTATACACCTGTAATACGGTTAAGGAGAATGGTTTCTATGCATGATAAAAGAATTGGAAGATTTGGACAGATTAAGATTTATATCGGTAAATGTTTTCGTTCGTTTTTAAATGAGAAAGGGTGGAAATCGCTCATTACCACGCTCATCGTTGCTGTCATATTATCGTGGGTAATAGGCGGAAATACCTTTAAAGTGTTTGAAAACACCAGAAGTGGTGCCTTTGCAATGATTTGCGGTTGTATATGGACCGGCTTGTTTAACTCGATTCAATCTATTTGTAGGGAACGGCAGATTATTAAGCGCGAGCATCGTACCGGATTACATATCTCTTCATACGTTGTTGCGCATTTGATTTATGAATTTGTATTATGTGTTGCAGAAGCGGTAATTTTGACAGGTGTATTTGACTTGTTTAGAACGTTTCCAAAAGATGGAATTTTATTTGGCTGGACCGGACTTGAATTTCTGTTCTCTTTTACATTGGTTATTTTCTGCGCAGATGCTTTGGGTATTATGATTTCCTGTATTGTTAAGACGCAAAATGCAGCTATGACAGTGATGCCGTTTGTGCTCATTATTCAATTGGTTATGTCCGGTATGATGTTTACACTTCCGGAGAGAGCAGAGGGTGTCAAAGAACTTACCATTAGTAAGTGGGGGCTTACCTCTATTTGTTGCACTTCTGATGTCACGAAACTTCCTACGGCTAAAGAAATCGCGATGCAACAAGAAGGTGGTGCAGTCTCTATTCCTTCCACGCAAGCGGAACTTGAAACAATGGAGCAATACAAGAAAGAATACAAGGCTTCCACGTCTAATATTCTGCAATGCTGGGGTGTGCTTGGCGGATACAGTGTGCTGTATGGAACATTGGGAATTTTATTTTTGAAGCTTGTGGATAAAGACAAGAGGTAGTGAGACGATGAGTACTTTGGATTACGCCTATATCACTTATCCGGGAGATCGATCTATTAATGAAGACGCTGTGGGATTTGCAACGACACAAGGAAAACATTGTTTCGTCCTTTGTGATGGTCTTGGCGGACACGGTATGGGGGATGAGGCATCTTCTTTAGTGAAAGAAAGCATTTTAAAAGAGTTTATGACGCAGGAATGCATGGGGGATTTTCTGCCCAATGCGCTTACACATGCACAGGAAGCGCTACTTGCACAACAATTGAGTAAACACGTACAGCAGAAAATGAAGACTACAGCGGTTTGTATGGTGTGTGACGTAAAGAAAGTATACGTAGGTTTTGTGGGCGATTCCAGATTCTATGCATTTCGTAAAAAAGGTGTTGCTGTTCAAACAGCTGATCACAGTGTTCCGTACCGCTTGTATTTATCAAAAATGATTCAAGAAGAGGAAATTCGAACGCATCCGGACAGAAATATATTGCTCCGCGTAATGGGCGTTCCGTGGAATGAATCGCAATATGAAATACTGAAGCCTATGAAATTAAAATCTTATCAAGGTTTTTTGCTGTGTTCAGATGGATTTTGGGAGTTGATTACAGAAGAGGAGATGTGTGGATTATTGCAGGAATCAAACACAGCAGCAGAATGGCTCTCGAAAATGCAAGGTGTGGTTACCGCACATCCCAAAAAGGATAAAGATAATTTCTCTGCTCTGGCAGTTCTCATGCATAAGAGGTAACGGATATGATCAATTATGAAAATGAATATCAAGCCTATGATAGTAATGAAATATTTGAAATAACCATTCTTTCTCTCAAGGGAAATCGCATCGTGCAAGAGGATCGTGTTGGTTATACGATGAAAAGCAGAGAAGGAATTGTTGTATTATGTGACGGTATGGGCGGCCACCATGGCGGACAATTGGCCAGTCGGACTGCAGTGGAAGGATTTCTTCGTGCGTACAATACCTACGATGATTCTGTAACTGTACAAGAATTTCTTTTGGCAACTATGGATGGACTGGATCGAACCATTCATAGTATAAAGCGTTCTGACGGAAATCCTATGCAAGCAGGCACAACCGTAACGGCTATTTTTATTCAAGAAAATCAGATGTTTTGGGTCAGTGCAGGGGATAGTCGCCTATATGCTATACGAAATCGAGAAATGGTACAAATTACGAAAGATCATACGTACCGTATGCTTTTAGACATAAGAAAGAGTAAAGGCGAAATCTCTCAAGAAGAATATAAAACGGAAGTTAAGCGAGGGCAGATGCTGATCAGCTTTTTGGGTGTCGGGGGACTTCCGTATGTGGAGAATAACAAAACACCATTCATGTTGCAAAGTGATGATTTGTTGGTTTTAATGTCGGACGGTATCTATAAATTATTGGAATCAAAAGAAATGGAAGATCTGTTTCACGGTGGTCGCATTACGGAAATAGTATCCGGCATTCAAGCAAAAGTGGCAGCTTCCACTGGGAAAAATATAGATAATCTCACAATTGCAATTGTTAAAGTAAAATAAATGGAGGATGGATTAAATGGAAGTAAGAGTTACAAAGTGCCAAAACGGACACTATTATGATGCGAATAAATATGATGCTTGTCCCCATTGTGGCGCATCGGAATTTACGATTCAGGATATAAAGCGAGAACCAGAACAAAAAAGAGGCTGGTTTAAGAAAAAGAAAGTTGAGACGATGCAGGAAACCAGCAAGCAATCAGAATCATCGTTTCAACCTGCATCGGTTAATTCCATTGTCGTTGAAGACGTAGAAACACAAGGCGCGTTGCGTATGGAAGAATCCTATTCATCGGATGTAACGGAAGGTATTTTTGAGTCTAAAAAAGATGAACCTCCGGTCGCGGCACCCCTTGAAGAACCACGGGAAGAGTCTCTTTTGAAGCAAGTACAACAAGTTACCGGTGATAATGACGGCAGGACTATGGGATTTTTCAGTACGAGTCAATCTACATCTTCTGTTTCTGCCGGGATTGGCGAACCGGTGGTGGGATGGATTACCTGTGTCAAGGGCAATCGTTTAGGAAAAAGTTATCAATTGGTTTCCGGACGTAATTCCGTCGGACGATTTGATTCCAACGATGTCGTACTCACGGATGAAAACAGTGTATCCAGAGAAAAGCATGCGTGGATTATTTATGAACCGAGAAAACGGAAATTCTACGTGCAGCCGGGAGAGGGAAGTGGCCTTACCTATGTTAACAATGAAAATATCTTTGTTGCGACGGAAATTTGTAACGGAGATATGGTGGAATTTGGTGAAACAAAATTCGTTTTCACGCCGCTTTGTGGTGAACGTTTTACTTGGGAAGATTATATTGGATGAAGAGGTAATTTATGAGCAAGTGCTATTCTTGTTTTCGAGACGTAGACGTACATAAAGACGTATGCCCCTATTGTGGCAATCTTATTTCTACCGTTGCAAAACAACCTATTTATTTGGCACCCGGAACGGTCCTTCAAGAAAGATATATTCTTGGTGACGTTGAGCGTGCCGGTGGGTTTGGGATTGTTTATAGAGCTTGGGACTCAAAATTAGAAACGATTGTAGCTGTAAAAGAGTTTTTTGCTGCACGCCTTGTAAATCGTGCGGCAAACACAAAAGAAGTTTTTGTGGTAAATAAGAAATCTACAGAGGAATTTATCTACAGAAAAGATCGATTCTTAGCAGAAGCTCGTACTATGGCAAAGTTTGGCAACAGCAACTTAATCCCAAATGTATTTGATTATTTTGAAGAAAATGGAACGGCTTATATTGTTATGGAGTTGCTTCGTGGTGTCAACTTACAAGATTATCTGCGCGATGCACAGAAACTGGATGTTGATTTTGCGCTTTTAATTACGAATCGAATCGGTAAAGCACTTCAAATGCTACATAAGAGTGATGTTATTCATAAGGATGTAGCACCGGATAATATTTATCTTAATTCTGCAAAAGAATTAAGCTTTCTGCTTTTAGATTTAGGTGCAGCAAAGCTTGCCAACGAGAAAGAAGAAGTGGTGGATATCACTTTGAAACCGGGCTATTCACCCATTGAGCAGTATGAGAAGAATATGGAAATTGGTCCATGGTCAGACGTGTATGCATTAGGTGCAACCCTGTACGTTATGCTCACCGGCATTAAACCGGATGAGTCTACCAATCGAAGAATTGAAGATTGCGTTGTGCCGCCCCATGAATTAGATGCAACCATTCCGGAAAACTTAAGTTATGCGGTTATGAAAGCGATGGCGCTGGATAAACACATGCGGTTCAAAAATATCGATGAATTCTTGCAGGCTGTTAATGGAGAAAAGAAAGTGGTTTCTTTGGCGAAAGAGAAGAAACAAAGAAGAAATAAACGTATGGGTGGTGTGCTCGCCGGCATCATGGCTACCGTTCTTATTGTTTGTGCGGTACTTTTTGTATACAATCAGAAAAAACATACAGAAGATTTGGATGCAGCTGATATCGTGATTTGGTACGCTGCTTCTGAAAATTCAGATGAAATAAAAGCAATGGAACGAATCGCAGAAGATTTTCATCACAATTACCCGCACATTACCATCACATTGCGCAGTATTCCGGAAGAAGCGTATGTTTCTGAGTTGGAGCAAGCCCTGCAAGACGGCAAATTGCCTACGTTGTTTGAAAGCACGGATCTTGATTGGGATTCTGAAATCTTAGAGAATGCGGTTGATTTAAAGACTGTTTTGAAATCGGAACAAGCGAAGAAATGTTTGTTTTTGGATAAATTTACACACTATTATCCCGATTACAAGAAAATACCGTTAGGGATTGAAATCCCTGTTGCTTACGTCATTACAAGCGGATATACAGCGGTAAATTATACAAATGATTATTTTACCGAGCTGCGCGATTTTGGTGAAAATACAAGTGTTGCAGTGGATGAAATTTATAAAGATTTAGTAGACCTGAATTTTGAAGAATTTGCGTATGCTGACAAAGCAAGTTTTATGAATAACCAGCAAAATACCAGTCCGGTGCTGCTGTCTTCTACGATGGCTATGAATCAGGTACGTGAACAACTGGTGAATTACCAAAAAAAATACGTGTATCCGGATTGCGCGTCGTTAAACTGTGGATTTGTTTATGAATGGAGTGTTGGAAATGGCAGTGATGCCGAGGTGGCGGCAGCGACGAGACTGCTTTCCTGGATGTTCGGTCATTCCTATCAAAACATCTTAATGATCAGTCATTGTAGCGATGGACAGATTCCTGTCAATCGAGATAGTTTTATGGAGAAAATTGACCAAAAGAATTATGAAGCAATCGAAGAAATTTATACAAATTTCTGTTTCAGCAGATGAGAGGTGCAAAATGGTGAAACGTTGTTATGGTTGTATGGAACAATATGATGAAGGAACTACGATTTGTCCCCACTGCGGATATGTAGAGGGTACGAAGGCTGAAGAAGCGATTCATATGGATCCGGGGACATGTCTAAAGGACCGTTATATTATTGGACGGGTGTTGGGTTATGGCGGTTTTGGTGTTACCTATATTGCATGGGATCAACGTTTGGAACAAAAAGTTGCCGTGAAGGAGTACTTGCCCAGCGAGTTTTCTACGCGAATGCCGGGTGCGGCCACCGTTACAGTGTTTAGCGGAGATCGAAACGAACAATTCCAACAAGGTTTGGATAAATTTGTGGAAGAAGCAAAACGTCTTTCAAAATTTCAAAATGAGCCCGGCGTGGTAAAAATCTTTGATAGCTTCAAAGAAAACAGCACCGCCTACATCATTATGGAATATTTGGATGGAGAGACGTTGACTGCGTATTTAGAGCGGGACGGCTTGCTGA
>JAZRHX010000368.1:0-3215 GCA_045644985.1 Clostridia bacterium
TTCTGTTCTTTCGGCGGGGAAGCATTAGATAAGAAAACCCCTTTGCTCAAGTCTTTGGAGGCTTTAAGTGAGCAAACTGTGCGAATTCTTCACTTGTTCGGCCACGACGACGTGAAACACGTCACCGCCACCATGGGCGCCGAGCAGGAATATTTCTTAATTGACAAATCTGTTTATGACAAGCGCAAAGATTTAGTCTACACCGGCCGTACGTTGTTCGGCACGGTTCCCCCAAAGGGACAGGAATTGGACGTACACTATTTCGGCTCGATTAAGCCTCGTGTTAAGGCGTATATGAGCGAAGTGAACGAGGAATTGTGGAAGTTAGGCATTTTATCCAAAACGGAACACAACGAAGCTGCTCCCGCCCAGCACGAATTGGCTCCGGTTTACACTGCCACCAACATTGCAACGGATCACAACCAGATTATTATGGATGTGATGAAGAAAGTGGCTGCCCGTCACAATATGGTGTGCTTGCTTCACGAAAAGCCTTTTGCCGGCGTAAACGGTAGCGGTAAACACAACAACTGGGGTTTTGAAACGGATACGGGTATGAATTTGCTGAAACCCGGTGCGTCTCCTTATGAGAATGCACAGTTCTTGCTGTTCCTGTGTGCGGTGTTGAAAGCCGTAGATGAACACCAAGATTTGCTTCGTATTTCTGTGGCTACTGCCGGAAACGACCATCGTCTGGGTGCCCACGAAGCGCCGCCTGCGGTTATCTCCATCTTCTTAGGGGATGAGCTCACAGAAGTGTTGAACGCAGTGGAGAAGGGATCTCACTACGTAAGCAAAAAGAAAGTGGATTTGGAAGTTGGCGTTCATACGCTGCCCACGTTCCCAAAAGATAATACAGACCGAAACAGAACATCTCCCTTCGCTTTTACGGGTAACAAGTTTGAGTTCCGTATGCCCGGATCTTCTTTGTCTATTGCAGGTCCAAATATTGTACTCAATACCATTGTGGCAGACGTTTTGATGGAATTTGCAGACAAATTGGAGCGTGCTAAGGATTTCAAGGCGGCTTTGAATCGCTTGATCAAGAAAACCATTCGGGAACACAAGCGGATTATTTTCAACGGCAACGGTTACACCGAAGATTGGTTGGAAGAAGCAAAGTGTCGCGGCCTGCTCAACCTGCCCACGTCCGCGGATGCGCTTCCTTATTACACCAGCCAGAAGAACGTGGCTTTGTTTGCCCGCCACAAGGTCTTCACCGAGGCGGAAATTCGCTCTCGTTGCGATATTATGCTGGAGAATTACAGTAAGACCATCAACGTAGAAGCTTTAACGATGGTAGATATGGCCACCCATGATTTAGTACCTGCGGTATTTTCTTATATTAAGGCTTTAGGGGACTGCGTGGTGGCTGCTGGGAGTGCTGTTGCCGGCGTAGACACCGGTATTCAGGAGAAATTAATTGGAGCGCTTTCTGCCCGTGCGCGTCAAATGTATGAGACTTCCGAAGCCTTGGCTGCAGTAGTTGAGGAAAGCCGGGGAATTACCGATGCTCAAGCTTCTGCTACCTTCTATAAAGAGAAGGCACTTCCTTTGATGGCGCAATTGCGAGAAGCTGCGGACGAAGCAGAGAAGATGATGGGTACGAAGTACTATCCGTATCCCACCTACGGCGATATTTTGTTTAGTGTGCAGTAAGATTTGTATATGGATTGTGGCTACAGGTCGTGAAACTGGATTTTTGATGATTTCATGGCCTGTAATAAATAAAATTCTATTTTACGGGGTAACCTATTTCCAAAAGCAAACAGCGAAAGGGAAGATGGGGCTTGAAAAATCGTAAAAAGAAAAATAAAACGCTACAGATGGGCACCGGCATTGCAGCTGTTGGTGCATTGTCTTATTGTACCCTTTCTCGCTTGCTCACGTATAAATTAATCTCCGTGGCCCTGGACCGCAAAATGCCCAAAAGTTCTCCTGCTTCCCGTAAATGGCTTTCCGGTTGCAACAACTGTGAAGAATTGCTGGACACCTATGAGAAAGCCGCTGCTTGCCTACAGGAAGCGGATTGCGAGACGGTGATGCTGATCTGCAAAGATGGTGAGCGATTGGTAGGACATCTTCGCTGTTGTGATAAACCAAAACGAATTATTCTGGCCATGCATGGATGGCGCTCTTCCTGGAATCGAGATTTTGGAATGATCGATGGTTTTTGGATAGGATCTGATTGCTGTGTTTTGTATGCAGAGCAGCGGGGACAGAATAACAGCGACGGCGCTTATATTGGTTTTGGTCTTACGGAGCGGTACGACTGCGCGGAATGGGTGCAGTGGATCGGAAAGCGTTTTGGTACAAAGATTCCTATTTATCTTGCGGGCATTTCCATGGGTGCATCTACCGTATTGATGGCAGGGGGTCTTGAATTGCCCACTCAAGTGCACGGCATCATAGCTGATTGCGGTTATACGTCCCCGTATCATATTTGGAAGCACGTAGTAACTAAGAATTTACATTTATCCTATAAAGTGCGGGCTCGCATGGCAGACCGTTTGTGCAGGAAGCGGATTCAAATGGGTCCTGAAGACTATTCTACCTTAGAGGCAATGAAATTAGGACGGTTTCCGGTTCTGTTTATTCACGGGGCGGAGGATCATTTTGTGCCTATTTCTATGACTTATGAAAACTATCGCGCCTGTAAAGCCCCAAAACATTTGTTAGTGGTACCAGGAGCGGATCACGGTATGAGTTATTTAGTGGACCCAAAAGCGTATGAGGCGGCCATGGTTGCGTTCTGGCAGTCGTATGATGGAGCATAACTTACATTTTACCCGCTCTATGCCCTGCTCGGGGTCTGAATGACCAAAATACAACCCTTTTGTCCTTCGAAGTATGTAAAAAATGGTTTTGCGGGTAGCGTGCTACCCGTTTTGGGTTAATTTGTATACCGCGGGGCTTGCGCCGTTAAGCTTTCTTTGGATTGTCCCATTTTGTTCTCCTGATTTTTCACGGTTTTAGGAGAAGTGCCAATTTGCTTTGCTACTTGAATTTTCCCCGTAATTCCTATACAATAAAAGTAGTATTTGTTTTGAATTAGGAGTGAGTGTTCATAGTGCGAACCAATCGAAAGATTATATTTGTTGCATGGCTTTTGACAGTGGTTTGTGTTCTTTCTGGATGCGAGCTGTTCATGTCCACTAAACCTACAAAACCACCTGTTTCGTCTACGCAAGTCGTTACCGAAAATCCGACAGCCT
>JAZRHX010000369.1:0-2230 GCA_045644985.1 Clostridia bacterium
TTATCGTAACAAGAATTATTGCGACAACGGGGGCAAGAAAAGGTGCAGAAGCTCCTAATACAGGAGACAAGGCTACTGAAATAGCACCTACAATATATGTTTGAACGGCACTTTTTTCTTGAAGAATGGCAATACGTTCATTTTTGTATTTCTCGTCTCCGGAGGGCAGCAAGAGGTCTATAGGGCGGGATTGCCCACAAAATTCCACCTCTTTAGTAAACGTACAGTTTGCAATGGTTGTCTGTGCCAATTGTTTCAGCGCGGGTAAAATGTCCATACGTATTTCCCCTTTCTTTACAGAAAAAATTATACAACTACCATAGAAAAATTTATATGGAGTATTTTGCGTTGCGTATAGGATAAATTGCGATGAATTTTACCCGTTGAATCCATGGACTTTTTAGGTTATAATAACAAGGTTGTGATATTTTACCGAAAGGATTGAAAGTATGGCCGGTAATACGGAACAAATCAGACAAGAAGTAGAGCGAAGAAGGACCTTCGCCATTATTTCCCACCCGGATGCAGGTAAGACGACCATGACGGAGAAGCTTTTGCTGTACGGGGGCGCCATTCGACTGGCAGGCTCGGTTAAAGCAAGAAAGACTACGAAGCATGCCGTTTCCGACTGGATGGATATTGAGAAACAGCGTGGTATTTCCGTAACCTCCTCCGTACTTCAATTTGAATATAACAATTACTGTATTAACATTTTGGACACCCCCGGTCACCAGGACTTCTCCGAAGACACTTACCGTACGCTGATGGCAGCGGATGCAGCCGTGATGCTCATTGACGGCGCGAAAGGTGTGGAGGCGCAGACGCTCAAATTATTCCACGTCTGTAAGATGCGGGGTATTCCCATCTTCACCTTTATTAATAAAATGGACCGGGCTGCCAAGAATCCCTTTGATTTAATGCAGGAATTAGAGGACGTATTGGGCATCCATTCCTATGCCATGAACTGGCCCATCGGAATTGACGGCGACTTTAAAGGCGTCTATAACCGTCACGAGAAGCAAGTAGAACTGTTTGACGGCGGAAATCACGGCCAGAGTTTTGTAGACTCTGTGTCCGGTAGCGTAGACGATCCCGTATTTGCAGATTTACTGGGGGAGTATTATCATTCCCGCTTGATGGAAGAAATTGAACTGCTGGATATGGCAGGGGACACGTTCAGCGTAAAGGACGTATTAGAGTGCCGTTTGACCCCTATTTTCTTCGGTTCTGCCATGACGAATTTCGGCGTAAAAACATTCCTGGAACACTTTATTGAAATGGCGCCCTGCCCGGACGAAACATTTGCGGGGGATAAACTGGTAAACCCTGTGGAAACACCGTTCTCCGGATTTATTTTCAAAATTCAAGCCAACATGAATCCGGCGCACCGGGACCGCCTTGCCTTTATGCGCATTACTTCCGGTAAGTTTGAGAAAGGAATGGAAGTATGGCATTCCAAGACCGGCAGAAAACTTCGTATGACCCAGCCCACCCAGTTTATGGCTCAGGAAAGAACCATTGTGGATGAGGCGTATGCCGGGGATATTATTGGTTTGTTTGATACAGGCCTCATGGGCATCGGCGATACACTCAGTCTAAATAACAACTTGAAATTCGACGGCATGCCTGTCTTTCCGTCGGAGCATTTCTGCCGCGTGCAATTTGCAGACTCCATGAAGCGCAAGCAATTCCAGAAGGGTATTGAGCAACTGGCAGAAGAAGGTGCCATTCAGGTATTCAAACAAATTGATATTGGTATTGAAACTCTGATTATCGGCGCTGTCGGTGTGCTGCAGTTTGAGGTGCTGGAACATCGTTTAAGAGGGGAGTACGGCGTGGAAATTCGGATGCAGAACCTTCCGTACCGCTTCGCACGGTGGATTGAAGACCCATCCGTAGATCCCAGAAAGCTAACGCTCAGTTCTTCGACGCTGGCGGTGACGGATAAGGACGGATCCAACGTATTGCTCTTTGAGAATGAGTGGGGCATCGATTGGGCGAAGGATAAGAATAAAGGCTTGGGACTTTTGGATTGCAAACGGTAATGGTAAAATGGGGAAAAAGGTCTTGCGTTCTGCCGGGAAATTTGATACAATCAGCTAGATGCGGATTTAATTCCCATTTTACACTGTAAGTGGTAGAAATTTTATTGAAGGAGATGTTCTTAAATGCCATTGGTTACAACTAAGGAAATGTTTGAGAAGGCTTACAAAGGCGGATACGCAATCGG
>JAZRHX010000370.1:0-3588 GCA_045644985.1 Clostridia bacterium
ACAAGAAAAGGGACACCCCCGGGAAGATTCATAATAAACAATGCGATTCTCAAATTTTGCCAGATTCTCTTCCGTATAGATAAAAGGAATTTCACAGCCCTTTAAGGGGACGTTCGGTTGAAAATCACCGGGAAGTTCAAGGTGCAGATATGTACAAAGCAACGCGAAGAATTTCCGTTCCCCCTCCCCTTCTATAACCGCATCATAGAGATCTTTTGGGAAATGGGAACAGCCGAAAGAAACTTCCGGTCCACCTAACACAATGTAACAATTCGGCAGAACGGCACGAATATCTTGTAGCAGCGCTCGAACACGATTCACATTCCAAATATATACAGAGAATCCCAATACATCCGGTGTTTTTCGAAGAATACTACTCAATACATGCTCATAAGCGTCGTTGACTGTATATTCTTCAATCTCAATTTCCGGTAAATCCAAGGCATATTGCATACCATATCGTTCTGTCGCGCTCTTTAAAGACCATATTGCCGGATTGGCGTGAATATACTGAGAATTCACACCACATAACAGTACTTTCTTTGGTTCCATAAACAACACCTTCCGTATATGTACTTAATTTATATTGTACCATGTTTGAATGAGATTGACAAAAAAAGCACAAAATAAACATCATATTTTTTCGAAGGAGTTTTCTGTTGTATGAGAAAATTAATTTTAGATCGGCGCAGCCGTATCGTCTTGTTAATATCCGCTGTTACTTTGTCCGCCTTACTGGCAGGATATGTGGCGAGTGTAGCGTTGCTTCCGAATCATTCGGGCAAAGAAAACGCCACTGTAATCAATTCCCAAGAGGTACTTTCAAAGCGAGGTTCCCGTGGAAGTGAAGTGCGTCAAATTCAGACAAAGCTAAAGAACTGGGGCTATTATACAGGCAATATAGATGGAATTTACGGAAAACTTACCGAAGAAGCCGTCCGTAAATTTCAACGGTATAACAATTTGACCGTAGACGGCATTGCCGGTTCCAACACTTTAAGAGCCATGGGCATCAGCTCTTCTTCTGCAAACACTTCTTCCAATGCAAATATTGAGTTATTGGCGCGGGCAGTCTACGGAGAAGCACGAGGGGAGCCGTATGTAGGACAAGTAGCCGTGGCCGCCGTAATTCTAAACCGTGTGGATGATTCCCGTTTCCCGAAAACCATTTCCGGTGTTGTGTACCAGTCCGGTGCCTTTGATGTGGTAGCCGATGGGCAAATCAATTTGACACCCAATGCTACAGCTTACCAGGCCGCACGGGATGCATTGAACGGATGGGATCCTACCTATGGATGTTTGTATTATTATAATCCCAAAACCGCAACCAACGCCTGGATTAAACAACTTCCTATTGCACTCACCATCGGAAGTCACGTGTTTTGTAAAGCAAATTAATTTACTTTAGTCTATAAAAATCTTATTACTGAAATCTTCTTAAGGAATCCGCCGGATATACTTCTTCTCCCACTGCAAAAGAACCGTCATCCTCTAAAGACATCCATACAGAATCTCTTTCAGTATCATACAAGAGATAGGTTTCCGTAACCTGCTCTTGCCCATCCACTTTGTCCTCACCTTGAGCACAAATGAATCGCACTTCTCCGGTTTGCAAATCTCGGCATACATCCATCACCAAAATTACGTGTCCATTGGCAATAAACAAATCTCCGGGCTGAATTTCCGTGGCACTAACCGGCATAAGCTGCGCTTTCAAAGATCGGGAGTTTGCATGGATCATCACACGAACCAAATACTCATTAAGACTATCCACACCAGGTTCTTCTGACTCACCATCTTCCGGCATATACCATTCCAGTAAATTTCCATTTGTTCTCACTCTTTGCCCCGTAAGCCAAGTCTCATAATTAATTTCAAGCACAGGAGTCGTCAACGAATTAAAGGAAATGCGTGCATAGTCTTCTTGTTCAAACAAGTACTGGGCATACAGCATCATAACCGCGTCCGGACTTTCCTGATTTCTGCTGATTAACGCCTGATTCAAAACACCCACGGTAGGTGCCAACGTATTCTCCGTGCCGTCAAAAAATTTCGGAACCGTTCCGTACGCTTTTAAAGGATATTGTCGTAGGAATGCCGCAAAACTTCCGCTTTCCGCAGAAACCCGTTGAAAGCCCTTCGGCACACCAAAACGCTTCTGCACGGAAAGACCTGTTTCATCAAGAGGCTTTTGAGGCTCCGGCTCCGGTGTAGGTGTGCTGGCGACAGGGCTTTGAGAGGGTTCCCACACGTCTGTGTCCGGTTTAAACCAGTTGGAAATATTTTTAGAAAACACGATCACAACAATTACCAACGCCGCAATCACGGAAAGGGCAATTGCCAAAATGATTTTCTTGTTTCGTCTGCGTTTGTTCGCATAATAGAACATCCGAAGTTCCCTCCTTACTCAACATCCGTCCGGTCATCTTGCTCTGTTTTGGACTTATCTGCATGCACATTGTCAATCATATAGAACTTCAACGTAGGGTACACGTAGAAAGTGTGCAAATAAGACATAAACGCCGGTGCAATCAAAGCGTACAACACAAGAGAAATAATAAAGGCAAAATAACCTTCAATAAACAAAAGCGGAACTAGAATACACGCCGCGGTCAGCAACAAAATCCCCAGGTTGGGCAACCACTTAATCACAGCGAAGATTGCTGCATTTTTGTAAAGTTGCTTCAAGGTCAACCTGAAAGTGACAATCATGGGGTAAATGTACAAATTCATAGAAAAGAACAAGAAAAATGCAAATACAACCACTGCCACAACCACATAAAGCATCCAAGGCGGAAGCAACGCACCTAAATTAGAGTTCTCTCCACTGCAAGATAAGTAGAAAGCCACCCCAATCATCATCACAAAACCCAAAAATCCGTTAATCAGCATAGCCTTCACCGCTAAAGAACGGTTGCTTCGTGTCTTAGCACTGAAATCAGTCCACAAAAACACCGGTTCCCGCTTCACAAAAGACCGGGTAATAAAAGTAAGTCCGGCATAGCAAGGTCCTGACGAGAAAATGGGAATCAGCGTAAAGAAACCGGTTACAAAGAAAAGTCCCATAAAAAATAACATCCAAGCCCCATCCGGATTCCGACTTTCCGAAATAGCTTTTGTAACGGAAATGCCGTGGGTCACGGTAAAATAAAATGCAACCGAAACAATATAACCGGCTGCTGCCAATATGGTGGGAATCAAATTGGTAACAAAGTACAGCAAATTAATGGCAATCAGTTTAAAACGCTTTAACCAAGCAATCTCCCAAAAACGAAAAAAGGCCCGTTTCTCCGGCTGATCCTTATCAATTCCCTTTCCATCTTTCAAATAAATCTTCTTAAACAGATTCAATGCTATGCGCTCCTATATATAGTAATGATATACTTACCCGTTTATTATACCAACTCTGCCAACATTTCACAAGCAATACTTTCACAAGGTTCTTTTCTTAAAACAGCCAGCTATACTCCGTACCTTTACCACAGAAAGAAAATATGCTATTATTTTACCAAAATTCCCGTCGAGGAGGTTTACAATGAAGCATTTATGTGTGGTAGTGATTTTAATATCAACAATTGGACTTTGGGG
>JAZRHX010000371.1:0-4354 GCA_045644985.1 Clostridia bacterium
TATGCTTTGGCAGCACTTCTTGCTTCCTCAGAAATCCGAACAGAGTCCGTACGAATATAGGTAACCAAACCGGTAATTCCGGAAGCACCTACATTCACACCTTCGTATAGGCTTTGAACAACAGACATGGTCTTTGAAACAGAAAAGCCTAATTTTCTAGATGCTTCTTGCTGAAGCGTACTGGTAATAAACGGCGGTGCCGGAGACTTCTTCTTTTCTTGCATACGAATATCTTGAACTTGATATACGGCACCTTCCAAACCAGCTAATATCTTGTTCGCATCATCTTTGTTCTTAAGAGCAATCTTTTTCTTCGTATCTCCATGGAACTTAGCCGTAAAAGAAGTTATCTTCCCTTGTTTTCTAAGTTCTGCTCCTATGGTCCAATACTCTTTCGGTTCAAATGCTTCGATTTCATCTTCTCGATCACAAACTAAGCGTGTAACCACAGACTGAACACGACCGGCGCTAAGACCCTTCTTTACTTTCTTCCATAAAACAGGGCTGATTTGATAACCTACAATACGGTCCAGTACGCGTCTGGCTTGATAGGCGTCTACTAATCCCATATCCACCGTACGGGGATTCTTAAACGCCTCTGTGACCGCTTTCTTTGTGATTTCGTGAAAAGTTACACGGCAAACCGTACTTGTATCAATATCCAACAAGTGTTCTAAATGCCAGGAAATTGCTTCTCCCTCCCGATCAGGGTCCGTTGCCAGAAAGACTTTCTTTGATTCTTTCGCAGCTTTCTTAAGCGTCTTAATCAAATCACTTTTGCCGCGAATATTGGTATATTTAGGCTTGAAATCATCCTCAATATCAATTGCAAGTTTGCTTACAGGGAGATCACGCAAGTGTCCTACCGACGCCTCAACTTTATATTTACTGCCCAAAAATCTTCCGATTGTCTTTGCCTTTGCAGGAGACTCTACAATCACCAAATAATCAGCCATCTATTTCAAAATCCTTTCATCTTGGAAAATAAAAACACTATAATAATACTCGTATCTGTTTATTCTGTAAAGTGAAATTTTTTCACATAGTATGCACCGGATGGATTTTTCCCAACCAACTTCTTCATTTCTAAGAGCATAAGTCCAGTATATATCCCCCCTAAAGGAAGTCCTAATTGAATGGAAATGGTTTCAGGGAAAACGCCTCCTGCCTCAATAGCACATAGGATGTTTCTTTCTGTTTCCGATAGATTTGTGGGTAAATTGCAAGATGCACGTCCACATTTTAATCCCATATCTTCTAATATATCCTCCGGGCACGTTACGCAAATTCCACCCTGTCGGATTAAATCATTACACCCCATGGACGTGGGAACGCGAATATTTCCGGGAATTGCATATACATTTTTATTGTACTCGATAGCACGACTTACCGTGATCATAGCGCCGCTCTCTTTTCTGGCTTCAACCACGAGTGTGCCTTCACTGATTCCGGCGATAATACGGTTGCGCGCCGGGAAAAAGCGCCTATCCGGCGGTGTCCCGGGAGGATGCTCGGAAAGTATGCACCCTCGATTTCGAATTTGTTCATATAAATATTGATGTTCTTTTGGGTAAACCACATCAATGCCGCCTGCCAGAACAGCAAGCGTATATCCGCCGGCATGCAAAGCGCCTTTATGAGCCATTCCGTCTATTCCTCTTGCCATCCCGCTTACAATGCCAATCCCTTGAGTTGCAAGACTGCCGCCAAACCATTCCGCAATCCCCAATCCGTAGGCGGTACATTGACGGGATCCTACCACAGAAAGCAAACGCATAGAAGGATCCATTTCAAAAGGCATTCTTCCGTAAAAATATAGTACACAAGGCATCCCATATAAATCGAAGAAAACAGCGGGATAGTGTGGATGATCCGGTGTACAAATCCCCATGTCTAAAGATATTGTTCTTTCATATATATGAATTGCTTTTTCTCGTAAACTACTATCGGTAAAACGGGCTGACAAGGCTGCTTTATTTTTCATAAAATCAGGAACATGTTGCGAAATGGATGCCTGCCAAATTTCTTGTAAAGAACCAAACGTATCCAATAAATAATTTCGAATTTCCTGATTGGGACGGCCTAAAGAAGAAAGCCATATCCAACCTATTGCCGGGACAAATGAATTCATACGCACCCCTCCGGTTTTGCAGAATCGGTGTAAATCCGATCACTTTGTCGATACATAACAGCTTCTGCAATATCTTCCTCTTCAAGAATTTCGTGATGATTCATATCCGCAATTGTTCTGGCAATCTGGAGAATTTTCTCATAACTGCGCATACTTAAGCCTAATTCTGTCATTGAAGCAGCAAATAATTTTTTGCCGGATAGGGTGACGGGACAATATCGTTCGATCATATTCCGGGTAATTTCACTATTCATAGAAATTTTTTCTTGGCGAAAACGCTCTCTTTGTAAATCTCTCAATTGAATAACACGAGAACGAATTGTTTGGGACGTTTCTTGCACGGCGCCCCGTGATGATGTTCCAATCGCATTGACCGGGACACTGCGAACCGGAATTTGTATATCCATTCTTTCCAGTAAAGGTCTTGAAATTTTTGCAAAATACCGTTGAATCTCCCCCGGTGTACATTTGCATGAGCCGTTTCCTTCTAACTGTCTTCCACATCGACAAGGATTTGTGGCGCCAATGAATTGAAATTGAGCGGGATATATTTCTGCGGCACCAGCTCTGGAAAGACGGACTTCTCCGCTTTCTAAAGGAATACGCAAAGCATCTAATACCATTCTATCAGATTCGGCCATTTCATCCCAAAATAATACACCTCTGTGTGCCAAGGAAATTTCTCCGGGCATAATGGGAATTCTACCGCCAATGAGACCGGCTTTGGTAATGTCGGATCGGATTTCCCGAAAAGGTCTCATTCCATCTAGTATATCCTCTGAAAGTTGTATCCCGCACGCACTTCGAATAGAGGCGACCTCAAAAATTTCTTCTTGAGTAAGCGGTGGAAGTATTGCAGGAAAGCGCTTTGCAAGCATAGTCTTGCCCACACCTGCCATGCCAAGCATCAGCACGTGATGACCGCCGACTGCCGCTACCTCCAGGGCTCTCTTTACATTCTCTTGACCATAGACCTGAGAAAAACAAAGATGAGAAGCAGGTGGCTCCCTTTTTGTTAATGGAAATGCACTAATTTCGCTTTTTAATTGATGCGTTAATACCGCATGAATTTGTCGAAGATTCTCAACACCGTAAACATGGACGTCACCGATCAGCGCGCCATCCTTAGAGTTTTCTTTAGACACGATAAAGTTTCGAATGCCACACATACGCCCTTCCAGAATCATCGCCAATATTCCCCGAACGCCTCGAACTGTACCATCTAACGACAACTCTCCAATAAAAGCATACGGCTTAATTTCTTGCGTTTGAAAAACACCTGAAGAGCAAAGCAGGCTCACCGCAATCGCTAAATCAAAGGATGTTCCCTCTTTTTTCACGTTAGACGGAGCCAAATTGATTGTAATGTGCCCGGAGGGTATGTTATACCCCTGATTCTTCAAAGCAGCAATTACCCGCCTTTTCGACTCCTTCACAGAGGCATCTCCAAGACCAATAATATCAAATTCAGGAATTCCTCTTACAACGTACGCTTCAACGTTTGTTTGATAGCCTCGAATTCCACGAATACCAAATGAATATACAGTTGAAATCATCCCAAATCAGCCTCCCCCTTGCCAGAATTTGAAATCAACATTTTTATGGTAGCATATGACTCAAGAAAAAGCAAAAAGTCGGGAAATATTTCCCGACCTGCGAAATTCGTCTTAATTCGACTACACTTATTTATCTTTGGCAATAATACGCTTTAATTCATCCAAGAATGTATCAATATCCTTAAATTGTTTATAAACAGAAGCAAAACGAACGTAGGCAACTTCATCCAAATCTTTCAAACGCATCATAATCTGCTCACCAATTTCCTGCGAGGTAACTTCCCGCTTCATAGCATTCAATATATGTTGTTCTACATCTACCGCAATCTTCTCTGCCTGTGCAACAGAAATAGGACGTTTGCCGCAAGCTTTCATAATACAAGAAATAACTTTGCTTCTGTCATAGGTCTGGCGGTTGCCGTCACGCTTAATAACAATTAACGGGGTTTCTTCTACTTTCTCATAGGTAGTGAAACGGGAACCGCATTTCAAACACTCACGTCTTCTTCGAATGGCGCTCCCCTCTTCTGTAGGGCGGGAGTCAATTACCTTATCTTCTAAATGGGCACAAAAAGGACATTTCATACGTTACGCTTCCTCCGTTTCATCTTTGCAACTGTAACAGCACGCCGTATCTACCGGCACATTTTTCTATAGTATAACTTTT